>JAYZVT010000387.1:0-15464 GCA_036155355.1 Pseudomonadota bacterium | reverse complement strand
GGGACAAACTCCGTGAACCCGCCCGTCCGCTCCTGTAGCCGGCGCACACGCAGCAGATGCCGTGCCCAGTGTTCATAGCCATCGACGTGACCAAACATGATGGTGGCGGTGCTTTTCAGACCGACCGCATGGGCGATCTCCATGACTTCCAGCCACTGGTCCGTGGTGATCTTGTCGGGACAGAGCACCGAGCGAACCTCGTCGTCGAGGATTTCCGCTGCCGTGCCTGGAAGCGTCGACAAACCTGCCTGCTTCAGGCGCAGAAGATATTCCCGGAGCGGTAGGCCGAGGGTGGACGCGCCGTGCCATATCTCCAGTGGCGAGAAGGCATGGATGTGGATGTCCGGCGCCCCTGCCCGCGCCGCCGCCAGGATGGTCAGGTAGGTATCGCCGGTATATCGCGGTGCGATTCCCCCTTGCATGCAGACTTCGGTGGCGCCGCGTTCCCGGGCCTCGCGCACACGGCCGGTGATATCCTCAAGAGCGAGATCGTAAGGCTGGTCGCGCAAACGCGCGCTGGGGCGGCCCTTCGAGAACGCACAAAAACGGCAGCCATAGGTGCAGATGTTCGTATAATTGATGTTGCGGTTGACCACGTAAGTCACGGTATCGCCGATGCGCGCCCGCCGCAGATCGTCCGCCGCGGCGACAACCGCATCCTGTTCCGCGCCACGCGTGCGGAAAAGCTGGACCGTGTCTTCTTCCAAAACCGTGCCCGAGAGTATCCTCTCAAGCCGGCGGGCAATGCTTCCCGGCCTCACGGTCGCCGGTGCGGCGGGCCGCCAGTCACGGGGTAGCGTATCAAGACGCCCAGCGGTCCAGTCACTCTCGCGTGCCAGGCCTTCGCCATCGCTTAGTCGCAACACGTGCCGACGCAAGCCCGGATCAATCCACCGCTCGGCACTGCCGGCGAATTCGGGATAGACGGAGAGCCGCTCGACCAGCACAAGGCCGGCTCGCTCCGTCGCCCGGGTTAATGTTTCCAGATGCGGCCAGGGAGCTTCCGGATTCACATGATCGGGCGTGACCGGAGAAACGCCGCCCCAGTCGTTGATCCCGGCGCGCGCGATGGCTTCCAGATGCCCCGGGCTCAGATTGGGTGGCGCCTGGATGTTCATTCCGGGCCCGAAGATCAGGCGGGCCACCGAGATGGTCCATAGCAGCTCGTCGAGGGACGGCTCTGCTACATGCGCCATGCGCGTCCCCAGCTTGGCGCGGAAATTCTGGATGATGATTTCCTGAAGATGACCATGGCGCCGATGGCTCTCCCGCAGCGCCAAAAGGGCCTCAATACGCTCCAGCCGCGTCTCACCGATGCCGATAAGGATCCCGGAAGTGAAAGGAACGGCGGCCAGTCCCGCGGCCTCGATGGTCGCAAGGCGAACAGCGGGGTGCTTGTCGGGCGAGCCAAAATGAGCCTGGCGGCGCTGCATGAGCCGCTCCGACGTGGATTCCAGCATCAAACCCTGGGAGACCGACACCTCGCGCAGTCGGGCTATGCTGTCGCCATCCATCACGCCCGCATTGAGATGTGGTAACAGGCCCGTTCGCTCCAGTACCAGCCTAGCGAAGTCCGCCAACAAGGAGAGCGTGGACTCGTGGCCCGACAGCTCCAACGCTTCGCGGGCGGCGCGGTAGCGTAGCTCCGGTTTGTCACCGAGCGTGAACAAGGCCTCCTTGCATCCGGCGTCCGCGCCGGCCTGCGCGATGGCGAGCACCCGTTCTACCGACAGATAAGCCGGCTCATTCCGCCGCGGCGCATGGGCAAATGTGCAGTAGTGGCAGACGTCGCGGCAAAGTTGGGTCAGCGGGATGAATACCTTTTTCGAGAAGGTGATCCTCTTGCCATGTCCCTGACGGGCAAGCGCATTCGCGATGTGTGCCAGGCCCTCTACATCCTCGCAACCGGCAAGCCCGCGCGCGTCAGCCCTGCCGAGGCCTTTGCCAGTTGCGGCAGTGCGTATGGCGGACAACCAGCTCGCGCGCGTCATACTGCTTCTCCCGCCAAAGACTTCAGACAATCCGACACAAAGTCATAACGACTGTCCCCGCTGCGTGCCGCCGCCAGCCGGGGAAGGTCCGCGGCGGTGTCGATGTCGAACGAAAGACCGGGCGACTCCACGACGGCAACCGCTGAACCCGCAACTTTCGCGGCGCTTACATGCCGCTCGAAACTGCCGGCACCGAACGCGGGAGAAATCACACCGGGCGGGGACATGAGCATTGCGTTGGTGCCTTCCCTGTCGTGGGAAGGAACAAGAACGACGGCGGCGGCATCGGCGACTTGCGCGACAGCGGCAATCTCGCCGGTGGACACGAGTGGAACGTCGCCCGGCATGAACAGCATGGACCGCGCGCCGTTGCGGGCCAGGATGTCTGCCGCGAGCGCAATCGCGCAGTCAAGGCCGCGCGGGGACGGCTCCCGCAAAAAACTGCATCCATGCACCGCAGCAATTTCCCTGATGGACTCGTCCGCGCTCAGGACCAAAACTTTATCAATGTCTGGCGCCTTGACGAGACATGCCAGCACCTCACCGAGCATGAGCGTGGCGAGCTGCTGCCGTGCAGGGTCGTCAAAGACGCCGGAGAGACGGCGTTTGGCCTCCTTCAATGGCTTCATGGGCACGACAGCGGTGATCATGCCACCCGCTCTTTCCGGGATCCGTCCCCTGCCAGCCGGTCGGCGAATGAAAGACAGGCATTTGCGAGCGCAATCCGATCCTCCAGAGTTACCATCACTGTCTGCTCAATGACGATCGGCAAATCCATGTCGCTTGCCGACGCCGCATCTGCGCGGTCGAGGATGAACCCGTCGATAAGGCCATCGTAGAAGCCGGCGATCGAGGCCGGAGTCCGGTCGATGCCGAGCTCGTTCATGATCTTGGCCATCGGACCCTTGACCGCCTGCCCGCCAACCAGCGGCGTAACCGCGATGACCGGCGCTGCTGAACGGGTCAGTGCCTCGCGCATTCCTGGAATCGCGAGCATTGGGCCAAGGCTCAAATACGGGTTGGATGGGCACAGAATTACGGCCCACAAGTGCGGAGACGCCAGGGCGTGGGCGATATCAGGTTGCAGCCGCGCGGCATCCGCGCCTGCGTAGAACACTGCGCGCACTTCCGGTTCGCAACGCCGTCTGACGAAGTAGTGCTGAAACGGCAAAACGCCTTCCCCGGTCTCGACAGTTGTGCGCACGGGATCGTCGCTCATGGGCAGCACGCAAGCCTTCACGCCCAGCCTCTTGCGAATACCGGCGGTGACGGTGGACAGGCTTTCTCCTGCCCTCAATCTCCGGGTGCGCTCCACATGGGTTGCCAGGTCCTTGTCGCCGAGCCGGAACCAGGCTTCACCGCCAAGCATGGCCAGCGCTTCCATGAAGCACCAGCTCTCCTCTGCCCGACCCCATCCAGACTCCGTATTCACGATGCCAGCAAGCGTATAGACGACCGTATCGATGTCCGGCGAGATATGAAGGCCGAGATGTTCGAAATCGTCGCCGGTATTGACGGCGATGACGAGCTGTTCACCGGGTACGGCATGCGACAGGCCGAGCGCAAGCTTGGCACCGCCGATCCCGCCGCACAGCGCAACCACGTGCCCACGCGCTTCACCTCGACGGGTATCGTTCATCTGAACATGTCCTCCTCGCGCGGCCGCAGCAGATCGCTTGCGGTAGCCGGCGCGCCCGCCCAATGGAGGCCGCTTATGACGACTGCAGGAGTGGCTTCGTCCGCCTCGCCCATGACCATGGTCGCGGCGGCGGCAACGGCATCGGCAAAGCCTGTGATCGTAATCATCAATTCGCGCCCGAACAGATCCGGATCGCCCCTGCGGTCCTCCAGAGCCGGTATGCCCGCAAGGCCCAGCGCAATGCCGACCGTGCCAAGCCGCCATGCGCGGCCGACGCTGTCCGAGATCACCACACCCACTTCCGCCTGGTACCGCTCATCAAGGCGCCGCTTCAGTTGCGCAGCGCTCACGTCTGGATTTTCGGGCAGCAACAGCACCGTATCCTCGTCTTTCCCGCCGTCGACATTGGAATGGTCGATGCCGGCGTTGGCCAGGACGTGGCCGAGGCGATGTTCAACCACGACCACACCCGGCTTGCTGCGGACAACCTCGCGCGATTCCCGCAGGACAGCTTCCATTAGGCGCGGATCCTTGCCGGTCTGCCGCGCGAGAACGCGTGCTTCCAGCGAAGGCGAAACGCCGGAAAGTTCCAGTTGCCGACCCTCTGCCTTGGACACAATCTTCTGCGCGACGACCACGATATCTCCCTTGCGCAGATCGCGGCCTTCCTTGTCGAGGGCCGCAATCAGAAATGCGGCCAGATCGTCACCCGGCTTCACCAGCGGAATGCCGTCAATCGTGGAAAGTGTGACCCTGACCGTCACGCAAGACTCCTGCGCCGCGCCTAGCGCGCCTATCCCTTCAGGAAACCGACAGGCCTGTGATGCGAATTCCCGCGCCATCGGCCTTGTAGCGCTTGTTGATTCCAATGAGTACCGACGTGATTGCTTCCGCTGCGGCCGAATTCGCGAGCGGGCCGCCGTGGATGCCGCGCAGGCCGGCGGCGCTGGCGAGTTCCACAACAATGTCGCGGTCTTCGACAGTGTCGCCGAACACAAGAATATCGCAGTCGATTTCCCCGTCAGTGGACAGGCGGTGCGCCGCGACGTTATGAAAGGCCGAGGTGACGCGCGCAGCGTCACCCAGAATCTCCTGCGCCGCCTGGGCCGCGGAGCCCTGCGGTGGCAACTGCACGCGGGCAACTTTCGGTGGCACCAGCGGGACTGTCGTATCGACCACCAGCTTGCCGACAATCCGGGAGGCCAGCGCGGACAGCGTTTCTTTCTGCGACCCGAACGGGACGGTGACAACGATGACATCTGCAGCGTCCGCTGCCGCTTCGTTGGTCATGCCCCGCGCCTTTCGAGCGCCAGAGGGTGATTTGATGCGGCCGGCGGCCTCCGCTGCTCGCTCTTGCGAGCGCGATCCAATAACGACCTTCACCCCCGCTCGCGCCCAACGGCGCGCCAGCGCCCAGCCGAGATTACCCGTCCCGCCGATCACGGCGACAGTCATATTGCTGGTCATGGCCTGGCTGCGTTCCCCGATCCGTTAGAGGTTCATATCCGTCAGTGGTACGACGGCGATGCCGGCATCCTCGAGCCCCTTGCGCGCAGCAGACGCCACCTTTACCGACGCTGGCTCATCACCATGTACGCAGAGAGAATCCGCTTCGATCTTAATGGTCTTGCCGGTGCGCGTTACCACCTCGCCGTCGCGCGCCATGCGCACCACCTGCTCAGCCGCCTTGACGGGATCGGTAATCACCGAACCGGGAACCGTGCGGGGTGTCAGATTGCCGTCCTCTTCATATTGCCGGTCGGCAAAGCCCTCGCGCGCCACGCGCAGTTCCAGCTTTTCGGCTGCCCGGTACATCTGCGATCCGGTCAGCGCCACATAGATCAGGCGTGAATCGACAACCTTGATCGCCCGGCCGATGGCCAGGGCGTAGTCCTCATTCTCGGCAGCCATGTTGTTCAGCGCGCCATGCGGCTTCACATGTGTGACCGTCACGCCGTGATACTGGCACAATGCCTGGAGCGCACCGATCTGGTAGGCAATCATGTATTCCAGTTGCTGGGCTGGCATCTGTATGCGGCGGCGGCCAAATCCCCAGATGTCGTTGAAACCGGGATGGGCGCCGACGCTGACGTCCTCTTCCTTGGCCCTACGGGCGAGATAATGCATGGTCGAGAAGTCGCCTGCATGAAATCCACAGGCCACATTGGCCGATTTGATGATCTTCAGCAGGGCATCATCGTTCCCGATCGCATACGCGCCATATCCTTCGCCCATATCTGCATTGAGATTGATGCGACCCGTCATATCCTGTCCTCTTCGCCGCTCCGGCGAACCCCCGGAGCCGCGGGCTCGAACGTCCGACCGCGTTCATATTACAACCGGAATTCGATATATGGTATTATTGTTAGAACAACAATACAATCTGGCACGTCCGACCCGCACACGGGTTGATCCCGACCGCAGCCGCATACGCGCGGAAGACCGAAATTCACGGGCGCGATGATGATATCACCTGCAGAGCAGATCCGCATTGCCGCTTGCGGGGATACCGCGCTGACCGTCGAGTTCGGCAATCGCATCGACCGGAACCTGACCATGCGCGTGGTCGCGTTCGGCAATTGCGTCAGTGCGGCCCGGATCGAGGGTGTGGTCGAAGTTGTGCCGACTTACCGGTCGCTGCTGGTCCACTACGATCCTCTCACGATTTCCTGCAGCAGTCTCGAGGCGCAAATCCGACAAATGCTGGGCAGGGCCGCGCCTGCCGCTGCCGGCGGCCGAAGCTGGACCATTCCCGCCTGTTACGAGGGGCCTGCCGCACCGGATCTGGACGACGTCGCCCGGCGCACGGGCCTCACCCCGGAAGAAGTGGTCTCGGTCCATTCGGAGGAACCTTACTTCGTATACATGCTCGGTTTCCTTCCGGGCTTTCCCTATCTGGGCGATCTTCCCGCCGCGCTGGAACTGACACGGCGGGACTCCCCGCGTACCCGTGTGCCGGCAGGTTCGGTCGCCATCGCCTTGCGCATGACCGGAGTCTATCCGCTGGAAAGTCCTGGAGGCTGGCATCTGATCGCGAAGACTCCAATCCGTTTCTTTGACCACAGGAGAAAGACCGATCCCTCGCTGTTGCGCGCCGGAGACACGGTGCGGTTCGCGCCGGTGTCCTACAGGGACTTCGAAACCCTCAGCCGGGATGTCGGCGCCGGCAACTTCGAACTCAAGCCGGATGGAGGATCGCCGTGACCGCGGCCCTGGCGATTGACGCCCCCGGACTGATGACAACCGTGCAGGACGCGGGACGCCCGGGGTATCAATATGCCGGCGTACCGGTCTCCGGCGCGCTCGATACGACCTCTTTCCGGCTGACAAATATTGTCGTGGGAAACGACGCGAATGAGGCCTGCCTCGAATTCCTGTTCCAGGGACCCGCGGCAACGGTGGAGGCTGACAGCGTCCGCCTCGCCGCTGGAGGCAGTGGCGCTTGCGTTGAGTTGCTGGGCGGTCAGACTGTCGTTATCGGCAGCTTTCAAAGCGTCCGCCTGGAGCGCGGGTCTCGCTTCCGGATCTCGCCGCTTACCGAAGGCGGCGTCGGCTATCTGGCGGTGCAAGGCGGGCTGGAAATCGGAGCAGTCCTTGGAAGCCGGTCCACCTATATGCGAGGTGGCTTCGGTGGACTTGAAGGCCGCGCGCTGCGGGCAGGCGACCGCGTTTTCCTGGCACAGGCTTCGGCAGCGCCGGGAACCGAGCGCTATCTGCCTATCCGGTCCCTTCCCGTCCCGGACAAATTTCGTTTGGTGATGGGACCGCAGGACGACCGGTTCACCGCCGAGGGCATCGCGACCCTGCTCAGTGGGCGTTACAAGGTTACAACTTCATCGGACCGGATGGGATTCCGCCTGGAGGGGCCAACCATCGAACAAACAGCGGGGTTCGACATCGTGTCGGACGGTATCGCGCCCGGCGCCATCCAGGTTCCCGGTTCGGGCCAGCCGATCGTACTACTGGCAGACCGGGGAACGACCGGCGGCTACACAAAAATTGCCAACGTCATTTCGGCTGACTTGCCCGCATTCGGACGCCTGCGGCCGGGGGACAGCGTGATGTTTGAAAAGATCAGCCGCGAGGGCGCCGAGAAAGCCGCCCACGCTCACGGGAAAAATATCGAGGAGCTGGCGGGCTTGATAACCGATGTCCCCGAGGGCGGGCTTTCCGCGGGCGGCAACCTTGATGAAAACCTTTTGAATCAAAACCTTGTCAGCGGCGTGTTTGATGCGCACGAGCCTTGAACGAAATGCGGACTCGCAGCACTGTTGAGGAACTGACCGATGCCTGACCTTCAATTTGAAGTAGACCCGGACTGCGGTTCGATCATTCGGGCAGGACCCTGAAAGGAATGAAATGACGACCCTCAGACAGCGTCAAATCGCCAGTTCCTATGAGGACGCGCGGGTGCCGCGCTATGTGCAGGTGGCATCGGCCCTGCGCCGGCGGATACAAGAAGGGCAATGGACGGTCGGCGACAAGATCGCCACGCTCGAAAAACTGGAAGGAGAATACGGGGTCGCCCGGGTCACAGTCCGCCAGGCCATCGAACTTCTGCAACGCGAAGGCCTGCTGAAGTCCTTCCAGGGAAAAGGTACCTATGTCACCCGCACGCCGGAAAACCTGCGCTGGCTGCATCTTGCGGTCGGCCTGGACGAACTGGTGGAGTCGATCAGCCGCAACGTACCCCATTTCATCTCCGGCGAGAGGGCGCAGGAACTGCAACTTGACCCGTCCGAAGGGAAACGCGCGCCGGAATATGAATTCCGTCGCAGCGTCCAGATGAGCGGAAACGAGCGCTATGCTTTCGCCAGCGTTCACATCGCCAAGCATGTATTTGAGCGCAACCGGAGCGCCTTCGACAAGCGCGTCGCTCTCGCCGTGATCGCGGAAATGAAAGGCGCCGATATCTGGCGCGCCCATCAGACCCTGCAGATCAGCGCGGCGGACATCGAGACTTCAATGCATCTGCGGATACCGCTGAATGCTCCGACTGCGGAGGCGCGCTGCATCGTGACGGACAAGGAGGGGGTCGCGATCTATGTCGGCGACATCATCTATCGCGGCGATCGCGTAAAACTCGATATCGAACTGCTCAACAAGAACCGCCAGTGATGCAAATCGCACGGGCGGCATCTAGCCGGCCGGAAGGCCGGGCGACAATGAACGGGGAAGGGTAATGGATAAAGCCGGCATTGGCGCAAGTCTAACCCGCAAGGAGGACGACCGCCTGATGCGGGGACGCGGACAGTTCGTCGGAGACGTCCACCTCGCCGGCATGCTTGAAGTGGCCTTCCTGAGAAGTCCCCTCGCCCATGCCCGCATCAAGTCCATCCATGTCCCCGAAGACCTGAGCGACAGTGTCTTCACGGCCGCCGATCTGGATGGTGTCCGTCCGATCCGGGCTGTGTCGGCACTACCCGGCTTCAAGCCATCCGATCAGCCCGTCCTGGCGACCGGAAAGGTCCGCCATGTCGGTGAGCTGGTGGCCATGTGCGTTGCACGCACGCGGGCGGAAGCCGAAGACATGGCGGCGCGGATCGACGTGGACTTCGAGGATCTTCCCGCCGTTCACGACATGCTGAAGGCGCGGGACAGAAACAGTGCCCTGGTTCACGAGGACTGGGGCGACAACCTGTTCCTGGAGACCCTGGTCAACGACGACATGGCGCAAGTTGCCAGGCAGGCGGCGGTCAAGGTCACGCGGGAGTTTCGTACAGCACGCCAGTGCATGAGTCCCCTCGAAGGGCGGGGCGCGGTGGCGCAATGGGATTCGCGTCTCGCACAACTGACGATAACAAGCGCCACCCAGATGCCGCACATCGTGCGCTCGGGACTGTCGGAGTGCCTGGGAATCGATCACGGCGCGGTTCGCGTGGTCGCTCCGGATGTGGGTGGTGGCTTCGGCTACAAGGGCATCCTGCTGCCGGAAGAGGTCTGTCTCTCCTGGGGGGCGATGAAGCTCGGCCGGCCGCTACGCTGGCTTGAAGACCGGCGCGAGAACCTCACGGCCTCCGCCAATTGCCGCGAACATCACTATGTCGTCACCGCATACGCGGACAAACAAGGAAAACTGCTCGGGCTGGATGCCGAGGCGACCGTGGATTCCGGCGCGTATTCTTCCTACCCCTTCTCCGCATGCTTGGAGGCGGCGCAAGTCGCAAGCATCCTGCCCGGCGTGTATGACTTCCCACACTACCACTGCCATACCTTTTCGGCGGCTACGAACAAGCCCCCTATCCTTCCCTATCGCGGCGTCGCGCGAACGGGGGTCTGTTTCGCCATGGAGCTTATGATCGATGCCGTAGCACGCGAGCTCGGGCTGGAGCCAACCGAAGTCCGGATGCAAAATATGGTCCGCCCGGAGCAGATGCCGTTCGACAACATTACAAAGAAGCATTTCGACTCGGGCGATTACCCGGAAGCGTTGCGGCGCGCGATCGAAGCCATCGACCTGAAAGCGGTCAGGAAACGGCAACAGCGTGGCGATGCGGATGGCCGTCATGTCGGCGTCGGTTTCGCCATGTATTGCGAACAGGCCGCGCACGGCACCTCGGTCTACGCCGGATGGGGCATACCCATGGTGCCAGGTCACGAACAGGCCAATGCGCGCATGACGCCGGATGGCGGCCTTGAGCTGCGCGTCGGCGTTCACTCGCACGGGCAAGGGCTGGAAACCACGCTGTCACAGGTGGCCCACGAGATTCTCGGCATACCGCATGAAAAGATCATGGTCGTGCATGGCGATACCGCCCTTACCCCCTATTCCACCGGAACATGGGGCTCGCGCTGCATGGTCATGGCGGGCGGCGCGGTGGCGGCGGCCTGCGATGAGCTGGCGCTGCGCGCGCGCGCCATCGCTGCAAATCTGCTGCAGACCAAGCCAGAAAAAGTGACTCTTTTGAACGGGAAGGCGGTTTCAGGAAAGGTTTCGGTGGAACTGTCCGAGATCGCACGGGTCTGGTACCGGCGTCCGCAGGATCTGCCTCCCGACGTCAATCCCTCCGGCCTTGAAGTCACAGCCGGTTACAAGCCGCAGCGCGATTCAGGCACATTCAGCTACGCGGCGCATGCCGTCACCGTCGCCGTGGACCCGCGGACGGGCGAGGTTGAAATCCTCGACTATGTGGTTGTGGAGGACGGTGGCGTTCTCGTGAACCCCATGATCGTGGACGGGCAAATCTATGGCGGCGTGGCCCAGGGCATCGGCACGGCGCTGTATGAGGAAATGCCCTATGACGCGGATGGACAGCCCCTCGCCTCCACTTTTTCCGACTACCTGCTACCGGGCGCCACCGAAGTGCCCTCCTTGCGCCTCTTCCATATGGAAACGCCGTCACCCTACACGCGCTTCGGTGTCAAAGGCATAGGCGAAGGCGGCGCGATTGCACCACCCGCAGCCATCACCAACGCGATTAACGATGCCTTGCGGCCGCTGGGCGCAGAGCTTTGTGTTTCCCCGGTAACTCCCCGGCGGATCGTCGAGGCCATTCGCGCAGCACGCACGTCACGCGGGGCGGCCGCATGAAACCTGTCGCGTTCGACTATGCGCGGCCGCGCAGTCTCGACAGCGCGATCGAACTGCTGAAAAGCCGTTCGCGCGCCAAAATCATGGCCGGAGCGCAAACCCTCGGGCCCATGCTCAACCTGCGCCTGGTGCAGCCGGGACTGCTCGTGGATATCACCCGGATTCCAGAATTGCTGAAGGCAGAAACAATCGGGGACGAGATCCTGCGCGGCGCCTGCGTCAGCCATGCGGCCATCGAAGACGGCCGGACGCCCGATGTCGGGAGCGGCTTCCTGCGCCGGATCGCGCGGGGGATCGCCTATCGCGCGGTGCGTACGCGGGGGACTATCGGCGGGAGCCTTGCCCATGCGGATCCGGCGGCCGACTGGTTGAGTGCGTTGCTCGTCCTCGGTGCTTTCGTCGAGATAGCCGGCACGGACGGCCGCCGCCGCGTGGCGCTTTCGGATTTCGTCCTTGGCGCCATGCAATGCGACCTGGCCAGTGATGAGTTGCTTGCAGCGATCCGTATTCCATCCGCAATCCGGACGGCGCGGTTCGGCTATCACAAGCTGTGCCGCAAGACCGGCGAGTTCGCCGATGCGATCGGTGCGGTCTGCCTGAGCAGCGACAGTATGACGTTGGTGGCCGGCGCAGGATCGGGCCAACCGATCCTGTTCAGAGATCCTTCCCATTTCATGCGGGACGGAGACCCGGCGAATGCAGGCGCATTCGACCAGGACCTCGCCATGCAGTCACTCAAGCGGGCGGGGCATGGCGGCGATGAATACGAACTCCAGATTCAAGCTGTTGCCATGCAGCGGGCACTTCAAGAGGCGGTGCGATGATGAGCCGGATATCACTTACCGTCAATGGCAGTCCGGTATCGCGCAACGTCGAACCGCGTACCAATTTGGCCGACTTCCTGCGCGAGGCCCTGTTCCTGACGGGAACACATGTGGGCTGCGAACACGGTATCTGCGGCGCCTGCACCGTCGTCATCGATGGAGAGATTTCACGATCCTGCATCACCTGGGCTGTCGCCTGCGACGGAGCTGACGTGCGCACTATCGAGGGCTTTGATGACGACGCCATCATGGTACGGCTGCGCACGGCCTTTTCGTCTGAGCACGCCCTTCAGTGCGGCTATTGCACGCCAGGCATGCTGATCGCGGCGCGCGACCTGGTGCGCAGGCACAAAGCCCTCGATGAACGCGGCATCCGGGAATTGATGAGCGGCAATCTGTGCCGCTGTACCGGCTATATGGGTATCGTGCGCGCAGTGCAATCGGTGCTTGCGGATCGCCCCGCCGATTTGCCTGCGCAGATGATGAGCCGCACGCTTGGTCCCGCTCCGGGTCCCGAGGCGCCCGATACCCTTCAGGAAACAACACGCCCTGCCCATCCCGCTGTCCCAAAGCCGGTCAGGCAAAAGACGGGCGCGGACATGCCGCCTCGTCTCAGAGACAACCGCGTTTCCGCCGCGGAAATGCGCCAGGATGGTGAGTTCTCCACCCTCACCCAGAGCATCACCGTCGCGCATCCCCTCGCCAAGGTCTGGGCCTTCATGGCAGACATCCAGAAAGTCGCGAGCTGCATGCCGGGCGTGACACTGGACGGCCCGCCGGACAACGGCCATGTGACCGGCCGGCTCGCACTGAAGCTCGGGCCGATCGAGGCCGACTTCGCGGGCGAAGCGGATGTGAAGCGGCGCGAGCAAGACTGGACCGGAACAATTGATGGCAGGGCTCGGGATGCACGCAGTTCGTCCCGTGCGAAAGGCCGGGTGGAGTATGTCCTGACCGAAGCTTCCCGTGACGAGACGGTGATTTCCGTTTCGATATCCTATTCCCTGGCGGGGCCGCTGGCGCAGTTCTCGCGCGGCGCTCTCGTTCTGGATTTCGTTTCAAGGCTGGCCGCAGCTTTCGCGCAATCGCTGGAGGCGCGACTTTCCGGGCGCGAGCCTGAGACACAGCAGCCGGCACGGCTCGACGCCGGCGGACTGTTCTTCACGGTGATGTGGGAGCGCTTCTCCAGCTGGCTGCGGCGGCTGTTCGGCGGGAAAGGCTAGCCGCCCAGATAGGCTTTGCGCACCTGCGGGTTCTTCAGCAGTTCGGCGCCCGTACCGGACAGCGTAACCTTGCCCGATTCAAGCACGTAGGACCTGTCGCACAGTTCCAGGGCCGCATAGGCGTTCTGTTCCACCATCACGACGGTAGTTCCTTCGGATCGGATCTTGGCCACGATCTCGAAGGTCCGCTCGACCAGGTTTGGCGCGAGACCCAGAGAAGGCTCGTCGAAAAGAATCAACCTCGGCCGTGACATCAGCGCACGGCTGATCGCCAGCATCTGCTGTTCGCCACCCGAAAGAGTGCCTGCGGCCTGCGAGCGGCGCTCCGCGAGAATAGGAAACCGTGCAAAAATCGCTTCCATGTCGCTGGCCACGGCGCTCGTGTCCTTGCGCAAGTGGCAACCCATTTCCAGATTCTCACGCACGGACATGTAGGGAAATACGCGCCTGCCCTCAGGACAATGGGCGATGCCAAGTTCCAGGATGCGGTGCGGCGGCGCGGCGGTAATGTCTTCGCCGTCAAAGGTGATGCGGCCCCTGGCCGGCTTCAGAAGACCTGAAATAGCCTTGAGGGTCGTGGATTTGCCGGCGCCATTGGCACCAATCAGCGTGACCAGCTCGCACTGGCGCACTTCGATGTTCAGGCCGCTAACCGCCTTTGCCTTGCCATAGTAACAGTCCAGCCCCTCAACGCTTAGCACGGCCCGTATCCCTGCCTTTGGCGGCGCGCACGCCACTGCGTTTCTTTTTACCAGCTGCCGTTCCTGTCCCTGCTGCCTTGCCCTGTTGTATTTTGCTGCCGGAAGCTGCCTTGTCCTTCCGGTAGCTTTCGCCGAGATAGGCCCGGATGACTTCGTCATTGCCCCGTACTTCGGCAGGCGTCCCGCGCGCGATAAGGACACCCTGGTTGAGGACGATGACGCGATCGGATACGCCCATCACGACCTTCATGTCGTGTTCGACAAGCAGGAGTGTCACGCCTTCGCCGCGAATGCGCGCCAGAAGCTCCATGAAGCTCGCCGTCTCGGACGGATTCATGCCGGAGACAGGTTCGTCCAGCAGCAACAGGTTCGGCCGGGCGGCAAGCGCAACGGCCACTTCCAGAAGGCGTTGCTCGCCATAGGGTAGTGCGCCACCGAACTCCAGTGCGCGATGGCTGAGGCCGACGAATTCTAAAATATTCCGGGCCTCGTCCTGCATCCGCTGCTCTTCTTCACGCACAGAGCGGAGCCCGATGATGATCTTCCACGGCTTCTGCTCCTGTCGCAGGTGCAACCCGATCAGGACATTCTCGAAAACCGACTGCCCACCGAACACGCTGGTCTTCTGGAAGGTGCGCACCAGTCCCTGCTCGGCAATCCTGTTCGGCGGCAGGCCCGTCAACCGGACGTCGCGGTACTCGACGGTCCCACCGGTTGGCTGCACATATCCGGTGATGGCATTGAAGGCGGTGGTCTTGCCCGCGCCGTTCGGTCCGATCAGGCTGAGCACCTCGCCGGGCCATACTTCGAAGCTCAGGGAATCAACGGCGACCAAACCACCGAACCGGACGGTCAGACTATCTACCACCAGATCGGGCGCGGCGTTCCCTGCCTTCTGCGCAGGCGCGGTCATTGTGCCCTCGCCTCGCCGTCAATGCCGGCGGTACTGGTCGTGGCTTTGCGATGCCGCCACCAATCCGACAGCGCCGGAACAATGCCCTGCGGCAGGAAGTAGATGATCAGGATCATCAGCACGCCATAGATGACCCACTGCACCTCGGGAGACGCGAATTCCCGCAACACTTCAGGGAGGATGCCGAAGATCAATCCCCCGACGACCGGACCGGCGAGCGTGCCCTTTCCGCCGGTTATCACCATGATGACCATGGTAACGGTGTAGATGAACAGGAACACGTCCGGATCGACGATGCGAATATAGTGGGTGTATAGCGCGCCTGCCGCACCCGCCATTGCAGCCGCGACGGTCGTGGCGAGCAGCAGGTAACGGGTCACGTCGACGCCGACCGATGTCGCCAGGGCTTCGTTTTCCCGCAGCGCGATCATGGCCCGGCCGGCACGCGAGTTCACGAGCCTGGCGATGATGACGTAGCTGGCGACGCAGAAGGCGAGAACAAGCCAGTAATTCGGTTCCTTCTTGAAAAAGGTCAGTTCCCACAAGCCCGGAATAGCCATCGTGACCGGTGGAATGTTGTTCAGCGCCATTGGCCCCTCCGTCAGGTCCACCCAGTTGAGCGCGATCAGCCTGACGACCTCC
>JAYZVT010000386.1:0-3004 GCA_036155355.1 Pseudomonadota bacterium | reverse complement strand
ATCGGGCGTCGGCAAGGAGCTGATCGCCCGTGCCATACAGGGCGAGAGCGCCCGCGCCGGCCGGCCATTCATCACCGTGAATTGCGGGGCAATCCCCGAGAACCTCGTCGAAAGCACCTTGTTCGGGCACGAGAAGGGCGCCTTCACAGGCGCCGTGTCACGGCGCGACGGCAAGTTCAAGGAAGCCGATGGCGGCACCCTGTTCCTCGACGAGATCGGCGAACTGCCCCTCGATGCCCAGGTCAAGCTCTTGCGCGCCCTGCAGGAAGGCGAAATAGATCCTGTCGGCGCTCGCGCGCCGGTGAAGGTGGATATCCGCCTCATCTCGGCGACCAATGTGGACATGATCAAGCAGGTACGCGACGGCCGCTTCCGCGAGGATCTCTATTACCGGCTGAACGTCTTCCCCGTCTGGATTCCGCCCCTGCGGGAGCGCATGGAAGACGTTCCCGAGCTGGTCCGGCATTTCCTCTCGCGCTTTGCCGCGGAGGAAGGCAAGCGCGTCACCCAGGTGAGCGACGCCGCCCTCGACATGCTGTGCCGCTATCCCTGGCCCGGAAACGTGCGCCAGCTCGAAAATGCCGTCTTCCGCGCCGTCGTCCTCGCCGACACCGGCATCATTGGCGTGGACGAGTTCCCCCAGATCGCCGCTCACGTGGAAGGGTTCGAGGCCGCGGTGCCGCCCGCCCCTCAGCCCAAGCCGAAGATGCCCGAATTCGAGGGTCCCGCCATGATCGGCGGCGAATCGATGGTGCCTCCGACCATGAAGATGAATGGCGATGGCGGCCGCGACAGTCTCGGCATCCCCGCGCTGACCTCCGACGGTGAGGTGCGCGCGCTGGAAGCGGTGGAAGCAGACATGATTCGCCTCGCTTTCGGCCGCTACAGAGGACACATGACCGAAATTGCACGCAAATTGGGCATCGGGCGCTCGACGCTGTATCGAAAGATGCGCGAAATCGGTCTGGAAGCACGCACGGGTTGAGGCCGGCCGCGCCGAAGGGATGCGCTAATGCAACACTCCCGCGAAAAAGGCCGGTTTCCTCATCAATTCTGCCCCCAGCTTCTGGTTTTCGCCGATGCAGCACGATAGTTTCGCCAAATTCCTGGTTACAGTTGCAGGAGTTTACGAGGCCATCTTAGCGGGAGGGATTGAATGAAGCTGCTTAAGTGTATTGCGTGCGGCTTGATACTCGGTACGGCGCTGGCAGGGCCGGCACTTGCCGTCGAACCCGGCGCGCCCGAGCAATTGATACTGCGTCTCGATGCGGTGAAGCTCGAGGTGCAGAAGCGGCTGAACGGCAAACTCAAGACTCCCACCGAGCGCGACAAGGACGAAATCGGCGCGCTTGTGGAATTTTACTCGGAGCAGGACAACGCGCCCGTCTGGGTCGATGAGAAGGGCCTGAACGACAAGGCCCGCGCCATCATGAAGGAATTCGCCAAGGCCGGCGAATACGGCATGACGCCCTCCGACTACCCGGTTCCCGAGCAGTCCGCGCCCGACGCCTCCAAGCCCTACCCCGCCGAATGGCTGGCCGAAGCCGAGCTTATGCTGAGCCGCTCGGCCATCGCCTATACGAATCACGCGCGCGGCGGACGCATCGATCCTTCCTCCATCGGCGGTAGCCTCGATCCGACGCTGCGCCTGCCTGATCCGCACGACGTCATGGTCAAGGTCGCTGCTGCGTCCGATCCGGCCGAGGTCATCCGCGGCTATCAGCCCAAGCACCCGCAATTCGACTTGCTGCGCAAGCGTCTGGCGGAAATCAACGGCGGCGAGGCCAAGAAGCAGGTCGTCGTGCCCGACGGGCCGATGCTGAAGCCTGGCGTAAAGCACGCCAGCGTGGAGAAGCTGCGCGAGCGTCTTGGCTTGGAGGCCCCCAAGGACGGCAAGGCCGACCTCTATGACGATGCCGTCGCGGAGGCGGTCAAGGAGTTCCAGGCCTCGCGCGGGCTCAAGCCCGATGGCGTCTTCGGCTCATCGACCCGCAACGCCATCAACGCCCGTCCCAAGGACCGCGCCAAGACCATCCTCGCCAATATGGAGCGCTGGCGCTGGATCCCGGACGACACCGAAGGAATGCAGGTGCGCGTCAACGTGCCGGAATTCATGTTCCGCGTGCTCAAGGACGGCAAGGTCATCCACACCGAGCGCGTCGTCGTCGGCAAGGCCGAGACCAAGACACCGATCTTCAGCGACGAGATGGAGCGGATCGAGTTCAATCCCTACTGGAACGTTCCCGATTCCATCAAGGTGGAGGAGATTCTGCCCAATCTGCGCCGGCGCTCCGAGACCGGTGGCGGCTTCTTCTCCAGCTTCGTCACCGGCAACCCGCGCTGGGTCGCCCGCAACAACATCGAGATCAAGTATAACGGCCGCCAGGTTGATCCGACCCAGATCGACTGGGACAAGGTGGACATCCGCAAGTTCCACTTCTACCAGCCGCCGGGCGGACCCAACGTGCTGGGTGTAGTGAAGTTCATGTTCCCGAACAAGCACGACGTCTACATGCACGACACGTCCTCGCGCTCGCTGTTCAACCAGACAGTGCGCACCTACAGCCATGGCTGCATGCGCGTCCGCGACCCGCTGAAGTTCGCCGAATTGCTTCTCAGCGGCGAGGAGAACTGGTCCATGGGCCGGATTCAGGGCGTGGTGAAGTCGGGGAACCACTTCCCGGTGCAGCTGACAAAGACCGTGCCCGTGCACATCTCTTATTTCACCGCCGAGGTCACTGCCGACGGCACGGTGAAGTATCTCAACGACATCTATGGCCACGACGCCCGCATCGCCGCGGCCCTGAACTCGAAAGACTAATTCTTTCAGCGAGTTATAGGCGGCCCGGACAGGAGGACTTATCCCCTGTCCGGGACCCGCACTGCCTTGTTTTGCCCCCAATTTCCCGGTTACAGTCCATTAACGAGTTGAGGTAAATCATTCCGCCCGGCTCGTATAAGGCGTTAGACTGTCAATTCGGGATGAAGCCCGCCCCCTTGGGCA
>JAYZVT010000385.1:0-4154 GCA_036155355.1 Pseudomonadota bacterium | reverse complement strand
CACCTTCGTCGGCGCACTGTGCTGCGGAATGCTTGCCTCCAGCTTGCAAGGTGCTCTTGTCTATGCTGCGGACCGTGAGGCATTCGGCAAGCCAGTCATAGAGAATCAGGGAGTGCAATGGCCCCTGGCTGACACTGCAACGAAACTGGAGGCCGCGCGGCTGCTGACGAGGCAGGCCGCCGAAGCACTTGATCGTGGAGAGAGCGCCATCGAGGAATCAGCACATGCAAAGAAATTCGCCAGCGTGGCTGCGCTCGAAGGTGTGTCGGACTGCATTCAGGCCATGGGGGCCGCGGGCCTGCGCGAACAGTATCCCCTCGCCCGCCACCTGGTGGCGGCGAAGATGACCCAGATCGTTGATGGCACGACCGAAATGCAGAACGTAGCCATCATGCGCGCGCTGATGCGCCGCTGTCTTCCAACTGCCAAATGACATCGGGGCGCCAAGCTCGCCTCGATGTGCGGCTGGCCGAGGCATGCCAGGCCTTCGCAGATGCACCAGCCGTCTCCGACGCGAGTGTGACGCTTAGCTACGCAGCGCTGCATCACCGCGCCAAGGAGTTGGCAGAGGCATTGGTAGCCACTGGCATCCGCCAAGATGAGCCAGTCATAGCCGCTGTTTCAAATCAAGCCAGCGACGTGGCTGCGCTGCTGGCTGTCTGGCAGGCCGGGGGAGTGGCGGTTCCGATGCATCGCGGTGCGACAGCAGCGAACCTGCAAGGATCGCTGGCCCGGACGGGAGCGCGCTTCATAGTCAATGCGCTTCCCCACGCACCGCCGACAGGCGTGGACTCGGGTGAAGTCGTGGAAATCACCAACACTTTACCGCCCGAGAGGGAGATTCTCGCGGGTGCGGCGTGGATCGTTTTTACGTCCGGCTCTACCGGCCAACCCAAGGGTGTGGTTCTGGCCCATGACCGTTATATGGCCAAGCTCGACGCCATCATCGGCGCCATGGCGTTGCCGCGCCCTCAGAGGGTGTTGATGCCGCTGCAAATGACATTTGCCTATGCCCATTGGGTCACCCTTACAACGCTGCTTTCGGGTGGCGAGGTCTTCATCTCCAACCCTTTTCGGCCCGATGAATTCCTCGCCAATCTTGATAGAGGGATCACGGCGGCTGCAGTGGTGCCGACCATGCTTCGGCGCTTGCGTCCTCTAATCGAGCAAGGGCGCACCCACTTCACGGGCACGCTCATGACAGGAGGAGAATCCCTGCCCAAGCAGCTCGGCCAGTTCATCCGCTCCGCCTGGCCGCAGGCGCGCATCTGGGATGTCTACGGACTCACCGAGTCTGCGACGTCTGACTTCTATGTACGCCCTGAAGAGCATGACCGTGCCGCAGGCTGCATCGGCCGCCCCGGGCCGGGCGTGGCATTCAGGATCGCACCTGAAAACGGCGAATTGCAGATCCGATCCCCCTATCTGATGCGCGGCTATCTGGACGAGCCTGGGCTGACGGACGAGGCGTTTGAGGAGGGTTACCTGCGAACAGGCGACGCGGCACGCCAGCGCGAGGACGGCATCGTCGAGATAACCGGCCGGCTCAAGGATCTGGTCAACCGAGCAGGCAACAAGATCGCTCCAGTGGAAATCGAGGCGTTCTTTCTGGCCCATCCCGATGTGTTGGAGGCACTCGCCGCCGGCGCGCCTGACCCCCGGCGCGGAGAGGCGTTGCACGTGGTCGTGGTCGGCCGCCAAGGCGCAACCCTAAATGAGGACTTGCTGCTGCGTTGGGCTGACCAGCGTATCGAGCGGTTCAAGCTGCCTGATCGCATCCACATAGCGATGGAACTACCGGTCGGCAGCACCGGCAAGGCGGACCGAAACGCGTTACGCAGCATGGTGACTTCAGGCAAGCTCGCCTGAAACTAATGTGTGATGCCCTTGCGCAGCTTCGCCCTGCGCTTGTCCGTTGCGGCAACATCCACCGCATAGCCTCGATCGGCGTTGCCGGTGAGCACGACGCCATACACAACGCGAGCACGCTCGGGGGTTTCCCAGAGTTCCTCCACGTCTCGCAGTACCTGCTCGGGATCGCGCTCGCTAGGATCGCCGTAACCGCCGCCGCTGGTGTCGAGCCCATGCAGCCATTCGCCCGGACGGATTGTCACCGTAGTGATGTTGGGCAGCTTAGTGCGCTCGCCTTTGGAGTCGATCTTCCAGGATTCGCCCAGCGTGCCATCATGGCCACCGAGGATCCCCTTGGCGGGAAACACCTGTCCGTCACAGGGAATAACAGCCGTCAGCTCTTCGAAGCGGGGACCGTAGATGACTTCCTGATTGGGCGATCCACGCAAGCGGCCCGCTCCGCCCGATCCGGGCACAAGCCGCATGGTCTTGATATGGATCGGATACTTGAATTCGTCCACTTCGACGCTATCGCGGTACATAAGCCCGGCGATAACCGGAATGGCGAAGGACACCCAGCCATCGGCATCCGGGCTGGCCGGCCCGCCATTCGTCGTAGCCATGAGCCGGTTGACGTAGCGCCGGTCGCGACGCGGATCGTGACCGGAAATCACCGCCATGCCGACGCCCAGACCGCAGCCGCCTTCCGCCACGCCATAGCCCTCACCCAGTTCGGCGAAGGCCGACTGGGTCATGTTCACGAGCCTGTCAGCGACATTGGTGGTGGAGACGGAGCAACTGTGCGGAAATTTCGGACCGCCGATTGCGCAATTCTCCCGGAATTTCACCGTCACGGGACGGAATGACCCCGAGTTGTGCGGAATGCCCGGCTGCAGGCAGTTGAAGATGCCATTGAGTACGCCACTCATGGCGGATGCCTCGCTGAGATTGAGTCCGCAGGGCACACAGTCGGAATTTTCCGTCAAATCCACGTCGATCTGGCCTTTTTGTGGATCGATGTCGATGGTGATCGACATGGGCAGTCCTTCGGGCAACACCGGATCGAAAGGATCGTGTGCGCCGGTGTTGCGCAGACGCGACTTGGGCAGCTTGCGGATTTCGTGGATCATGCAGCGCTCGGAGTAGTCGAACCACGATGCAATGAAGCGTTTGACAAGATCCTTGCCGTACTTTTCGCAAAATTCCTTCAGCTTGCGCTCACCGATCCGTGCAGACCCGACGCCCGCGAGAAAATCGCCATACCACTGCTCGGGAACGCGGATGCGCGCTCTGCACATGCGAACTATGTCCTGGATGGTCTCGTAGCCACGCTGGATGCGGACGCAAGGAAATATGAGAGAGCCTTCCTCGTACACGTCTTTCGCCCGCACAAAATATGTCGTGGGAATACTGTTGCCGATATCCGCCTGATGCGCCTTGGAGCAAACGGTGAACATGTGCTCGCCCTCGAAGAACACGGGGACCAGAAATCCGTGGTCCGCGGGATGCGTATTCCCCATGTAGGGATCGTTGTGCAGGAAAGCGTCGCCTTCAGCCAAGTCGTCATGCAGATCACACATGGCCCTGGTCATCATCTGGGTGCCGAATATGTGACCCGGCAAGCCTTCGGCAGATGAAAGCAATTGGTTGTCTGCAGTGACAATGGAGCATGAGAAATCGCGCGCACTGCTGATCACGGCCGAGCGACCCGCGCGCAGCAATGTGTTCGACATTTCGCGTACGATTCCGTCGAGACGATTGGCCATCACTGCCATCAGCACGGGGTCGAGATCGCGCGGCTTCCGGCCCGGCTTCATCGGATCCGGTTTTGCGGCTTGCTTATGCATTGGCCGCCTTCCTCACAGACTGGTGCGGCTGGGATGTCAGAAGGAAATTGCCAAGCCGCGTTGTCGACGCTGTCATGCCGGGATAGACGACCAGTGTAGTCATCGGCATTTCGATGATTGCAGGTCCGTCAATCCTCGCCACCTGCCCGAGCCGCGGGTTCTTGTAGATTGGTGTCTCGACACGCCCGACTTCACCGAAATAGGCCATTCGCAGCCCATCCGGCTGCAGTTCCGCCGTCTGCAGTCGCGTGACGCCGTGGGGCGGATTCTCGAGCACCTTAGTCAACCGCGCCTTCCAGTTTACGAACTCGACAACGGAATCGTTGTCTCGAACTGCGAACACCCGCTCATGGGCGATGTGGAACGCCTCGACGAGGGCGGTAATATCGGCCGGCCCATCAAAGGACGCAGCAGGTAAGGGAATTTCCAGGTCCCAGACCTGGAACTCGTATCTGG
>JAYZVT010000384.1:0-4198 GCA_036155355.1 Pseudomonadota bacterium | reverse complement strand
AACTGGACCGGCGCGCCCGCTTCGCCAGGGGCATCGCCCGGTCGGAATTCGGGCGGCACTACTGGGACAACGACCGCGAAATGCGGATGCGAATGGAGAAGCGGCGCAAGCCGCCTGGCGGCAAGGTGCTCAAGCCCAAGGGCCGGAACGGGCGCTGACACGGCGGCCGATAAGAAAAGCGCCGGCGGAGCGATCCGCCGGCGCCATCAATTCGCAGGCGTGGCGTGCCCTTATCTGGGCGCCAGCACCATGACCATCTGGCGGCCTTCGAGCCGGGGCTCGGACTCCACCTTGGCGATTTCGTTGGTCTCGTCCTTGACCTTGGCGAGAAGCTGCGCGCCGATCTGCATGTGCGCCATCTCGCGGCCGCGGAAACGCAGGGTCACCTTGACCTTGTCGCCATGCTCGAAGAAGCGGCGCATGTTGCGCATCTTCACGTCATAGTCGTGGGTGTCGATGTTGGGGCGCATCTTGATTTCCTTCACGTCGAAGGTCTTCTGCTTCTTGCGCGCCTCGGCGGCCTTTTTCTGGGCCTGATACTTGTATTTGCCGTAGTCCATGATCTTGCAGACCGGCGGCTCGGCGGTGGGCGCTACCTCGACCAGGTCGAGCTGCGCCTCCTGGGCGCGCTGCAAGGCCTCCGAGGTCGGTATCGCCCCGCTATTCTCGCCATTCAGGTCGATGAGCTGGACTTCAGGACTGTCGATTTCCTCGTTGACACGAGGTCCTCCCTTGGTCGGTTCGGGTCTTGCCCGGATCGGTCGGCGTGGAATCGGATGAACTCCTTCTGTTGCCACGGATGATGTTCCCTGCCCCACGGACCGCGGCTGGACCCGCGGACCGCTCCCGATTTTTCAGGCGGGCGCGGAACAAGGGGCAAGAATCGAAAAGAAGCCGCTCCAAGTCAAGCGGGCTGTGACGGCGCCTTGCCCTTGCGGGAGCGGGACTTGCGGCCGCCACGGGGGGCGGAAGACGGCTTTTCAACAGGCGATGCCGGTGGTTTAGCGCCGCCCGATCCGGCACTTGCGCGGGGCGGTTCACCCGCGTCCAGATAGGCCTGGCGCAGGGCGCTGCCGAGCAATTCATCATAAACGGCGAGAGTGGCCTGTTTCATGGCATCGTCGGTGAAGCGGGAGGTGACATAGGCCCGCGCCGCCCGGCCCATGCGCTCGCGCAGGCGGTTGGACAGGCACAAGGCATCGCAGAGAGCGCCCGCAAGGGCGGGCACGTCGCCCACCGGCACCACCCAGCCGGTCATTTCCTCCTCGGGCACCTGGCCGGCGGGGCGGATGGTCTCGGGCGAGGCTCCCTGGTCCGAGACGATAACCGGGCAGCCCATGGCCTGCGCCTCGGCGCTCGCCCTGCCGAAGGCCTCGGGCTCGGTGGAGGCGACGACGGCGACGTGGGCAAGTTTGTAGGCGGCCGGCATGTCGTCACAATGGCCGACGAGCCTGACGCGGTCCTTCAGGCCCGCCATGGCGATGCGCCCTTCCAGTTCTTCCACATAGCCGGAGCGGCCCTGGGGATCGCCGGCGAGAATGACGACAGCATCGCGCACGGCGCTGATGCCTGACAGAACGGCTGCCGCATCGATAACGGTGCGCTGGCCTTTCCATCCGGTCAGGCGCGCTGCGTGCAGCACCAGGCGGGCATCTTTCGCCACGCCCCATTTCTTGCGCAGGGCGGCGAGGCGTGGCGGGGCGATGCGGTCGGGCTGGAAGGCCGACAGATCGACGCCGCGATGGATGACGCGGATGCGGTCGGCAGAGCGCGGATAGCGCGAGTGGATCAGGGCGGCAGTGAAATGCGAATTGGCGATGACGCGGTCCCCGCGCGCCATGATCGAGTTGTACAGGCGCTTGAACGGTCCCCGGTCGGAATAGGCGCCGTGGAAGGTGGTGACGAAGGGCGTGCCAGTGAGGCGCGCGGCGGCAAGCGCGCTCCATGCGGGCGCGCGGCTGCGGGCATGGACGATCTCCACGCCGCGCGTCCTGATGATATCCACCAGCGCGCGGGCGTTGCGCCACATCTGGCGCGGGTCCTTGCTGGCGGCGGGCATGGCAACGATCTCGCCGCCCGCGGCCTCGATCTGCGGCGCGAGCCGGCCGCCCCCGGTCACGACGAGCGACAGGCCGCCGGCGCGCGCAATCGCCGAGGTGATTTCCAGCGTCGCCTGTTCGGCGCCGCCGGCGTCGATCCGGGGTATGATCTGCAGGATCGTGGTGGAGCGGACGGGCGGGTTCATCTGGAACTGATGTCGCTTCGGGGTTATCAGCCATGGCAGCGGCGCAAGGCGCGGCACGCAACGGGAGATAGTGTCACAGGATGCAAGAGAGTGAACCACAATTCCTGACGGTCAAGAGCGAAGCGGGCGCGCGGCGCATCGCCTATCGCCGCATCCTGCCGCGCGAGGCCAGCGGTCCGGGCGTCATATGGATGTCGGGCCTGCGCTCGGACATGATGGGCTCGAAGGCCACCGCCGTCGCCGAATGGGCGCGGAAGAATGAGCGTCCCTGTCTGCGCTTCGACTATTCCGGGCACGGCGAGTCGGACGGCGCGTTCATCGACGGCACCATCGGACAGTGGCTGGAGGAAAGCATGGCCGCGCTAAGGGAGCTGGCCGATGGTCCACATATTCTCATCGGCTCAAGCATGGGCGGCTGGCTGGCCTTGCTGATCCTTCAAGCGGTGGCGCGCAATGGCGCCGACCTGGGGAGGTGCAGAATTGCCGGCGCCATCCTGATCGCACCCGCCTGGGACATGACCGAGGCGCTGATGCTGAAGGACATGCCGCCCGCGGGGCTGCGGCAACTGCAGCAGGAAGGCGTGTATCGCAGACCCTCGCATTATGGTGACGAGCCCTACCCGATCACGCGGACGCTAATCGAGGAAGGGCGGGCACATCTGATCGGGAACACGCCCTTCGATCCGGGCGTCCCCGTGCATGTGTTGCAGGGCAAGAAGGACGAGGACGTTCCGTGGCAGCATGGCGCGGCGCTGGCGCCGATCCTGGGCGAGGCCCGCGTCACCAACCACCTGGTTGCCGACGGGGACCACCGGCTGTCGCGGCCTCAGGACATCGAGCGCCTGCTCGGGTTGCTGGACAAGCTGTCGGATGACGTCGCGTCGGCGCGAGGGTGACGCTCCGCCGCCTCATTGCGAGGGCGGATAGATGAGGAAGATCGCCGACAGGGTGAAGATCGACAACACCGTGCTGATGAGAATGACGGAAGAGGTGCGCTGCACATAGAGGCCGTAGGCCTGGGCGAGAACGAAGCTGCCCGCGCCGGTCGGCGTCGCCGCCATGAGGATGGCAATGACCGCCCATAGCGGATCGACGTCGAAGACATAGAGTACGAGCACCGCCGTCACCGCGGGCTGCACGAGCAGCTTCAGCACGGTCATGCAGCCGACCTCGGACAGGCCCTCGCGCAAAGGGCGGCCGACGAGAAACAGGCCAATGGCGAAGAGCGCGCAGGGTCCCGCCGCCGCCCCAAGGATGCGGGTAAAGCCGTCGAGTGGTCCGGGAAGCGGCGCGCCCGTCGCCGCCCAGACCATGCCGAGCAGGGCGGAGATCAGCATGGGGTTGCGCGCAAGCGACAGGCCGATGTCGGCGCCAAGGCGGCGCAGTCCGCCTCCCCTGCTCTGCCCGATTTCGATGAGTATGGCGGCGACGGCGACGATCAGTACGGCGTTGATGACCGTCACCAGGATGGTGGGCACGGCGGCGGGCTCGCCATAGGCCGCGAGCGCCAGCGGGATGCCCATGTAGCCGGTGTTGCCATAGACGCCGCTCATGCCGTGCATGGCGCCCTCGGCGAGGCCGCGGCCATAAAGCGTCCGCGCCAGAAAGAGCGCCAGCAGCCAGACCAGCATCTGGCCGAGCACATAGGCCGACAGGAAGCCCGGCTCGAAGACGACGCCAATATCGACGGTCGCCATGGCGCGGAACAGCAGCACAGGAAGCGCGACCCAATAGACGAAGCGATTGAGCGCCTCGGAGCTGTCGGGGCCGAGCAGGCGATAGTGGCCGCAGGCGAATCCCGCCGCGATGATGGCGAAAACCGGCAGGACGACGTTGAAGATCGCCTGCATTCAGCGCTCCTCACCCTGTGCAATGGCGGCAATGCCCTCGCGATATGTGGGATAGCGCAGGGCAACGCCAAGCTCGCGCTTGATGAGATCATTAGTTACGCGC
>JAYZVT010000383.1:0-2642 GCA_036155355.1 Pseudomonadota bacterium | reverse complement strand
CACCGAAACCGGTCAGGATCACGTCAAACTCGGTCTGCTCTTCAGCGGCTGCTTCACCTCCGGCGCCGCCAGCTGGCATCGCCGCCACGACACGGCCCGCCGTCGCGCCGTTGATGCGGATAAGGTTGGGCCAGGTAAATGTCTGGCCGACCTGGGGCGGGGTGAGCGCACCGATGCAATCTCCGATCGCCACCATGCAGACCGGCATCATCTGCGCCGCGACGGCAGGCGGCACGTCGGGCTCCAGGACAATAGCGATGTCAAGGTTGTAGGTGTTGCGGCTCCACACCACATCGCCCGCACCCAGTTTGCCCGCGCCCGCGCGAGCGCAGGCGGTGTCGAAAGCGTCGGTGTCGCTGTCAACCGCATGACCCTTGAGCAAGGGCGGAAAGGTGGGGTCGGGCATCTTCATGGATGAAGGCTCTTGCCGTAGAGAAACGCACTCAACCCAGATCGATGTCGCCGTTGACGGTGTGCTTGAGATCGGTGCCGTCCGCGGTGAGGACGATTTTCACCTTGAGCTTGCCCTTGCCGCCGAGACTCTTCTCCCGGACGATGCGTTCGATTTCCTGCTGCGAGGTCACGCCGACCTGCTTGAGAAACTTGCGCATCGACATGTTGAACTTGTCCTGATCCATTCCGTCTCTCCCTTATCCTGCCCCGCCATCAGGGCCTTATGCTCAATGCCTGCTCCGCGCCGTCGCGCGTAATGTCGACCTTCAGCGCCTCGCCTTTGCGTGTCGTGGCGAAGGCGCTCAGAAACTCCGCCGGCTGCATGACCCGGCGGCCCCCTGCCCGCAGGATCACGTCCCCCGACCTGATGCCTGCTGCTTCGCCGGGAAAACCGGGCGCCACGGCGACAACGCGCGCGCCGGCCATCCCGGTCTGACCGCGCCCGGGCGCCGGCTCCAGCCGCAGGCCGCTCGACGGCCAAATGATCCGGCCCTTCTCCTTCAGTTCCCCCGCCACCTGCAGGGCGAGCGGGGCGGACACGGCGAAATTGACGCCGATATTGGCGTCGGACGTCTTGGTGAAGATCGCCGAAAGGAGACCCACGAATTTTCCATCCGGTGTCACCAGCGCGCCACCCGATGCGCCGGGATTGACCGCGGCATCGGTCTGCACGAAATCCTCGATCGCGTTGAAGCCGGTCCCAGCCCTGTGAACGCCCGACACCGAACCGCAAGTGACCGACAATCCGAGGCCGAAGGCGTTGCCGATGGCACAGACCCGGTCTCCCAGGGCAGGACCGTTGGCCGCTGCTTCCAGCGGTATCAACGTCACCGGCAGCTTCAGCACGGCAATGTCGGTGGCCTTGTCGCGCCCGGCAATTTCGGCAGTGACGATGGTGCCCTCGGCGGTGCGGACGCGGACGCCCAGCGCCTTGTCCACCACATGCAGCGCGGTGACGACCGTTGCGCCGTCCAGCAGAACCACGCCGCTGGCCTCGGGCTCCTCGGTCCGGCGCGCATCCGCCGGCCATTCCGGGAGAACGCTGACGACCGACTGCAGCGCCGTCTCCAGTGGCGGCGCGGCCAGCACCGGGGCGCCCGCCATGCAGACGCCGATGACGAGGCTCGCGGCTGTTTGCCGGGCGCGCGGGATGAGCGCGCCTTTCACCTTGTCACTAGAGCCGGACGCTGCCGGTCTTCGAGGTGTAAACCGAGCCGGCGGACATATCGACGGCGTTGAGCACGACCGCTGCGACCACGGTAGCGACCGCCAGTGCGGCCAGGCTGATGATGAATGCTTTCATTTTTTCACTCCCTGGGTTTTGACTTCGCGCCATCGGCGGCGCCATTTTCCTTGGCGCCTTCGCTGGTGGCGCTCTTCAAGTAAGCGATCAAGGCCTCACGCTTCTCGGGATCGGTGATGCGCTGTAACGGCATCTTCGAGCCAGGCGTCACATGCTGGGGCCCGTGATCGAACAGCAGTCCGATTGTCTTTTCGTCCCATACAATATCCGAGCTTTTCAGCGCCTGTGAATAGGCATAACCCTCGACGGTCCCGGCCTTGCGGCCGAAAACGCCCCACAGGGTGGGGCCGGCGCGATTGCCGTCGTCCTTCTGCAGCGTGTGGCAGACGCTGCACTTGCGGGCGAACTGCAGCTCGCCAAGCGACATGTTTTCCCTGGCCTGGAAGCGGCGTGGAAATACACCCTCGACCTGCTCGAAGGGCTTGCGCGGACTTACTTGCCAGAGCGTGACGAAATCGTCGAGGCCGGCGTAATACATCTTCTTCGCATCGGCGGTGAAGGCTATGCCCCAGATGGGTCCGTATGGGTTCTGGTGCTGCTCCTGCAGCGCCCACTCGCCAATTGCCCAGAGATTGACGCCGCCATCGCCGCCGCCCGTCGCCAGCAGCTTGCTCCCGGGCTGAACGGCGATTGATAGCACCGGGCCTTCGTGGGGGATCAGGACCTTGGTCACTTCCCCCTTGTCGATGTCGATGATGCCCGTGGCGCCATTGAGCGAGCCGAACAGCAGTTCCTTGCCGCCGGGCAGCATGGCGAGGCAATTCAGGCCCCAGCCGTGGCTATAAACCTTGCGCCTGAACTCGCCTGAGGCGGCTAGCCAGCTTCTCACCGTGCCGTCATAGCTGGCGCTGTAGACGTGGGAGGGGTCATTGCCCTCGGCGAAGAC
>JAYZVT010000382.1:0-2855 GCA_036155355.1 Pseudomonadota bacterium | reverse complement strand
GCCCGCGCCATCTCGGGCTCGGCCGCCCTGAGAGCGGCAGTAGCGGCCGTCTTGTCGCCGGCGGCAATGGCGGCCTCGACCTTGCGCACATGGGTCCGCGTGCGGCTGCGCCGGGCCTTGTTGACCTCGGTGCGGCGCGCGATCTTGCGGACGGCCTTCTTTGCAGACTTGGTGTTGGCCATAGTGAGCCGATCCCGAAATTTATGACGTGACTGAAACGAAAACGGCCCGGCCGTCGGGGCCGGGTCCCTGCAGCGGCGGCAGCGCCGACCATCTGCGAGGCGGGGTATATCGTCCCCGTCAGCGCCCGTCAACCGCGCCGCGCCGCAGGTCAAGACCTTGTGCTAGCGGTCGCGAAATGCGGGCGGGCGCTTGTCCACGAAGGCTCGCATACCTTCCTTCTGGTCTTCGGTGGCGAACATGGAATGGAAGATCCGCCGCTCGAAGCGGATTCCCTCATCAAGGGTCATCTCATAGGCGCGATTGACGGACTCCTTGGCCAGCATGACCGCCGGACGGGAGAAGGAGGCAATCTTCTCCGCAATCCTGAGTGCCTCATCTATCAGCTCGATATCGGAAACGAGCCGGCTGACAAGGCCGCAGCGCTCGGCTTCCTTGGCGTCCATTCGGCGTCCGGTGATGATCATGTCCATGGCCTTCGACTTGCCGATGACACGGGTCAGCCGCTGGGTGCCGCCCGCTCCCGGCATGACGCCCAGATTGATCTCAGGCTGGCCGAAGGTGGCTGACGTGGACGCCACAATGAAGTCGCACATGAGCGCCAGTTCGCAGCCACCGCCGAGCGCATAGCCGGCGACGGCGGCGATGACGGGAATACGGCAGCGGGCGACGCGGTCCCAGGTGGCGAGGAAGTCTTCCTGGTAGGCCTCCATGTAGGTCTTGGCCTGCATCTCCTTGATGTCGGCGCCGGCGGCGAAGGCCTTTTCCGATCCGGTGATGACAATGCAGCCGACCTTGCCGCCGTTTTCCATGTCGTCGAGCGCGGACGCCAGTTCGGACATCAGCTTGGCGCTGAGCGCGTTGAGCGCCTCAGGCCGGTTCAGCCGGATCAGGCCGACCTTGCCTTTCATTTCGGTGATGATCGTCTCATAGGCCATCTGGGCGCTCCGTTGTGCATTCAGGTAACCGGCGGCCGATGGCCGCCAGGCAAGACCTCTCACGCCATCCGCCGACAGTGCAAGCTTGCAAGTAACGAGACGAAGCCATGTTCATTTCTGGCAGGCGGGGCAGTAGAAGCTCGACCGGCCGGACTGGACCACGCGGCGAATCACGCCACTGCAACCTTCGCGCGAACATGGTAATCCCTCTCGCCCATAGACTGCAAACGCATGTTGGAAATAGCCCAGCCCTCCTTCCGCCGTCCGGTAATCGCGCAGGGTTGAGCCGCCGGCCTGGATGGCCTCGGTGAGCACCGCACGGATGGCGTCGACCAGCGGCTGGGTGCGCTCGCCGGGCTGGCCGTTGCGGCGCGCCAGTACTCCAGCGCGGCGCAGCGGCGAGATGCTGGCGCGATGCAGCGCCTCGCAGACATAGATATTACCGAGGCCGGCGATCAGCCGCTGGTCGAGGAGCGCGGCCTTGATGGTGGTCTTGCGTCGGGCGCAGCCGGCGGCCAAAGCCTGCGCGCTCATCTCGTTGCCGAGCGGCTCCGCACCCAGCCCGCGGAACAGATCGTGGCTCATCATTTCGTCTTCGGGCAACAGCAGCATGTAGCCGAAGCGGCGGGCGTCGTTGTAGCGCACGACCGCACCGTTACTCATGGAGAAGACGACATGATCGTGAGCCGGGTCGGCGCCGGTGTCATAGGTGAACTCGCCCGGCCGATCCTCGCGTCCGTCGGGACGCAGGATGGAAAAGCGGCCGGACATGCCGAGATGCATGGCCAGCATGTCGCCGCTGTCGAGGCGGGCGAGCAGATACTTGGCGCGACGGCCAAGCGAAAGCACATGCGACCCGGTCAACCGTTCGGCGAAACGGTCGGGGAAAGGGAAGCGGAGGTCGGGACGCCGCAGATCCACGCGCGCGAATGCCGCGCCGGTGAAAACCGGCTCCAGTCCGCGGCGGACGGTTTCCACTTCGGGCAGTTCGGGCATGGCAAGACCGGGCAGGGGGCCGGGAAAACTGGCGATAACCAACAGGCGCGACAGGATGCGCCACGACGGCGGAATAATAGCGCCACGGCGGGGCCTGCGCTATTGTCGCGCGCATGAACAATCGGGACAGCAGCAAGCTTGCCGATACGCAGCGCTCGCATTTCGGCTTCACCGAGGTGGCGCCGGACGAGAAGCAGTCGCTCGTCAACGGCGTCTTCGCGCGTGTGGCGCAACGTTACGACCTGATGAACGACCTGATGTCGGGCGGGTTGCACCGGCTGTGGAAGGACGAACTCATTAACTGGCTGGCACCGCCCAGGGGCGACACGCGTTACCGGCTGCTGGATGTGGCAGGCGGGACAGGCGACATCGCCGCGCGATTTCTGGAAGCGGCAGGAGAGGGCGGGGAATGCGTTGTCTGCGACATCTCGCCGGAGATGCTGGCCGTGGGCCGTGAGCGTCACGCGGACCGCTTCGCCGGCCGCCTGCGCTTCGAAGAGGGCAATGCCGAAGCGCTGCCTTTTGGCGATGGGACCTTCGACGCCTATACCATCGCCTTTGGCATCCGCAATGTGACGAATATCGAGGCGGCGCTCACGGAAGCCTACCGGGTGCTGCGGCCGGGCGGCCGGTTAATTGCGCTGGAATTTTCCTCGGTGGACACGACTATCCTCGACACGCATTACGACGCCTATTCCATCAAAGCGATTCCCGCGCTCGGCTCCGTGGTGGCGGGCGACG
>JAYZVT010000381.1:0-5707 GCA_036155355.1 Pseudomonadota bacterium | reverse complement strand
CCGCCGTAGTGTTCGTTTGCGCGCTGGCGTTGATTACAGTCAGGCCGGCAGCGCTGGACACGGACACCCTCCGCGGCAACATGACACGCAAGATCGCGGCCTGGAGCGGCGGTCAACTGGCCATCAGCGGACCCATCCGGTTCAGCTATTTCCCGACTATTTCCGTCGAAGCCGAGCAGGTGCAGATCCAGGCGCCGGGCCGCATCCCCATGGTCATTGAAATAACCGCGGAGAAATTGCGCGTTGACGCAGGGTTCTGGTCACTCATCTGGCCAAACGCGGATCTCGACCGCCTTGTGCTGGATGGCGCGATCGTTCGGCTTCGCCAGCAGGGCGCCACTCCTGACGTGGCTCCGCCGCAAAAAGATGAATTCCGGCTGTTCAAGGCACTGCAGGAGTCTCCCGTCGAGTCAGTCATTCTCCAGCGCAGCAAGATCGTCCTTGCGGGCGAGCAACGGGAAGAAACGATCGAACTCGCCAGTGGCAATATCCGAATCTACGGCGGCACCGGCGCGGTGACCACGACCGGCAAGGCGACATGGCGCGAACGCAGCCTGACATTCGCATTTACCGCCGATGCGCCGCGCATCGACAAGGGAACCGCCGCCATTCCCGTGCGCCTGACTGCGGAGTCACCAATCGCATCCGCATCAATGGAAGCAATGGCTACTGTTGCCTCCGGTATCCAGCTCGCAGGAAAAATGGACGTGAACATCGCCGACCTCAGCCAGTTCGCGCGCTGGCTCGGCCTGCTGCTACCGGAAGACAGCAGACCGCATCGGTTCGTCGCATCGGGAAGCTTCGACTGGGACAAGGATCTGCTCGGATTCGATGACGGCACCTTCGTGCTCGACGGCAACAAGGCCATTGGGACCATGGCGGTGAAATTCGCCGAGACGCGGCCGCGAATCGAGGGAACTCTTGCGTTCCAGCGTTTCGAGCTGCCCTTGCTGCCCGCCGACTCCGGAACGCCCAAGCCGAAATCCGCACCTTCCACGGACGGATTTGCGTGGATGCATCATTTCGACGCCGACTTGCGGATTTCCACGGTGTCTCTGGCTACGCCTGCTCTCGAGATCGGCCAGGCGGCCATCGCAACCGTTCTGCGCTCGGGACAGCTGGATGCGGATTTCGCTGTTCTCGATCTTTGTGGCGGCAAGGCCAATGGACGTGTGGAATACAACGCGGCAGTGCCGGAGGGGCGGGCGCGGCTGGTGACGAATATTGACGATCTGTCAGCGAAGCGCTGCCTGACATCGTTGGCAGGCAGCAGCCCGGTCAGGGGCGTGGCGCGAATATCTGCCGACATCACGTCGGACGGGCGCAATTTCGCCGCGCTGATGGAGCGTCTGGCGGGAAGCGTCTCGGTCAGCCTCTCCGAAGCCGAAGTCGACGTGGATGTCTCAAGGATCGTGCCGCTGGCTTCCAAGTCGGATGTAAAAGGGTGGGCACCTCTTCTGGGCCGCAGCACGACCCTGACGAAACTCGACGGCCAGTTCGTGCTGAGGAGAAGTATCGCGTACAGCAACGCGTTGACGCTTGAAACACCCGAGAAGGCAACACTGACGGCAGAAGGCACGACGGACCTGGCCACCGGGGATGTTGACTACTTCGTTGTAGTCGAGAACGTGCCGACTACGGCAGGCAATGCAGAGAGCACGGCCCAGCCGCCACGCCTGCATGTATCGGGGTCATGGCTACGGCCGAATTTCCAACTCGAGCGGATGCGGGCGGGTTCGCGCGATACGCCGTCCCTGAATCAAACGTTGACGCAATTCGACTGATACATCCACAGCAGATCATGGTTGCGCCCTGGGGCGGTGTTGCATTTGGCGGCGACTGACGTTTCTATTGCCCTACTCGCACGGTCGCCGCGCGGGCGGCGGTCCTTTCGGCTGATCCGGCCAAGAGAGATGATCATATGCGTTTCTACCCGCCCCGAACCGTGGGCATGCTGGGACTGGCAGCAATCATTTGCTGGCCGAATTCGGCAGCCAGCCAGGAAACTGCCGTGCCTGCGGATGCCAAGCCTGGCGAAATCACCGTGGCCACATGGGGCGGCGCCTATGCGGAATCCCAGAACCGGGCCTATTTCGCGCCGTTCCGCAAGAAGGAAGGCATCGCTGTCCAGGTCGTGAGCCACAAAGGCGTCACCAAGCCTCCGGCGGGAGCAGGCTGGGATGTGGTGGACATGCGGGCCGGTGACGTGAAGAAGGCGTGCAGCGATGGCCTGCTCGTGAAGCTGGACACGTCTCGCCTCGCGGCAACGGTGGACGGCACGCCCGCCAGCACCGATTTCCTGCCCGGCGCGCTGCATGAATGCGGCGTGGGCAGTGTCGCCTGGTCGTCCGCTATCGCATTCGACCGCAGGGACTACAAGAAATCGTCACCCGAGCGCGCGACCGACCTTTTCGACACAGCGAAATTTCCCGGCAAGCGCGCCCTGCCCCGCAACCCAAAATTCCTGTTCGAGACAGCGTCGATCGCGGCGGGCATCGCGCCGGACGAAGTCTACAAGTCTTTGGCAACGGATGAAGGCATCGCGAAGGTCCTGGCGGAGTTGGACAAGATCAAGCCGGACATCGTGTGGTGGGACAATCCAGCCGAACCGCTTGCGTTTCTGGCCGACGGCAAGGCCGACATGGCTTTGGCATTCAACGGCAGGATATTCGCGTCGATCGTCGGCGAGAACCAGCCCTTCGGAACCATTTGGGATGGACAGGTCTTCGACATGGACATGTGGGCCATTCCCAAGTCGAGCACGCGCGCCGATGCGGCCATGCAGTTCATCGCATTTGCCACCCGGCCAGACCGTCTCGCCGCGCAGACGCAATGGTTTCCCTATGGGCCTTTGAGGAAATCGGCGCTGAAAATTGTTGGTAAGCACGCGGAAATCGACATCGATATGTCCGCCTACATCCCCACAGCGGAGGGCAACATGCGCAATGCGCTGGCCTTCGATGCAGGCTTCTGGGCAGAGAACGAGGAGAAGCTGGCAGCGCGATTTGAGCAGTGGCGGTCGGCATCGTCTGATGCGGGCAAGGACAAGACTCCTGCGGACGGCGAGAAGAAATCGGACTAAGGCGATGGCGATTACAGAAAACTGTCCTGTACGGCCACAATCGGGGGCTGCCTGACGGCGAAGGGCCGGCCTTGCAAGATCGCACTTGCCTGTTTCAAAACTGTCACACTGACCCTGCGTGTTTTCAATTCCAGATGCGCGGACCTGAACGAGACGTCCGATTTCCCTCGCGCACGCTCGTCCTTTCGGGATGGTGAGCTTAAGTTGCTTGCTCTGCTTCCATTTCGGCAAGGACACGAGCGTCGCCGGAGTGAAGTTGCGACCGAGCGGCGGTTGACGTGCCATGCGTGGCCAGTGCGTCAACAGCTTGTGCCGGCATGCGTGGCCCCGCCGGAAAAATGCAACCTGCCGTCAGTCAACATTTGATTCCCGGCCGCAGTTCGTCCAGACTTTTCGCCATCGCGGGACGATTGACCCGCTCACTCGACCGAGTCGAGCGGGAACCATTCCGTCAAATGACTGTACCAAAGAGGGGCCGTCGCCCGATCCCATCCTGCAGCCAGCGGGGTCAGTCTGAGCCGCAGAGGGAACGTGGTGCTGATTGTCAGGCACTGCCGGCATTGAATATCCGGCAGTGCCGACACGGCGTCCCGGCAAACTGCAAATCCGCAAACCTGATAAATCTCGCGCCAGCGGCCTTGAGAATGCTTGTGTTTCGGGGCATTTTCGTGAAAAAGAGTGCCGCCAACAGTCAACATGCCGCACCGCGCAATGGCTGGACTGCGTGACCGTTTATCCCGGAAGAGGCGTGCAGATGGTTGCCCCCGACAGTCTTCGCCGGAAGGCGCCACTCGCAATTGCAGCACGCGGCGGATGCAGGATTGGCATGCTTTGTGTCGCGGGACTCTTCGTGTGTCTCTTTTCCGAGGCTGATGCCGGCGGGGAGACCATGCGCCTCGCAGCGACAATTGAAACCATCCACGGTGAGGCCGCCAGTGTCACCGGCAGCCTCAAGGCCGACAAAGCAACTCCCGCCAAGGATCATCTTGACGCCAACGGAATTCGCGCCCAGTTGCGCGCTACGCCAAGCGGTGCCCCCGCCCCGGCCGGCGGCACAGCCTTCGCGACGATCCTGCTCACCAACGAGACCGAAGACAAATCTGTCTCCGCCGAATTGGTATTCGATGCGGTGGACACCGAGATCAAATCCATAACCGGCGGCACGCAGAAGGATGATGACGGAAGCGGAGCGAAGGTCGTCGTGGTACCCAAGCTGCTACAGCGCCAGACCGAAAGGATTACGGTCGAGTTGCAGCTCAAGGACAACGCAGCCGCCAAGGGCAACAACCGTCTGCGGGTGACGCTGCGTCAACCGGGCGCTGCATCGGCATCAGACAGCACAGTGTTGTCGTGGTCGGTGGCCGACTGTCCCGGCGCCTACTACAATGAACTCGTTCGCATCCGCGAAACCAGCGCCGAGGCGATCGCCACGCTCCTCAAGTCGGTCCAAGCGCCCGACCGGGACCGGCCTGGCCGCTGGCTGTTCCCGCCAACCGCTTCCAGCCGTCCAGGCGCTGCCTGCCTCAAGTCCGAAAAGTATTACGACCGCAGATACCGCCGCACATTTGTGCGCTGCACGGAATACGAGACACTTGGCCCCGATATCGACGCCGACATCCTCAAGCGGGAGGCGCAGGTCTTGCGCTTCGCGTCGCCGCTGGTCAGCAGGCGTACCGTCGATCCTGAACTCTCCATAAAGCGCAACGCAGGCTGGGTCTCCTACAAGATCGGAACCGACCTGCAGGGCTATCTGACTCAGCCCAAGTCGCCCGCCATATGCACGGGCGTCCTGGAGTTCACCGGCTACTATCGCGGCAAACTGAGCGAAGTCACATCGCGGATCGACATGTACTCCAGCAATGCCGAGGACTCGCTGAAAGTGGCACGGGCGCGCGTTGCACTGGCTCGCGCCGCAGCGGCGAATTCGACCGAAGGGCACCCGGGCTGGGGCGCGGGGCCAATAGATTCCTCGCCACCGGAAGGAGATGCCTCGCTGCGACAGCTGATTGCGGCCAGCGCCTCCCTCACCGGCGACAAGCCGCTGCAGGACAGCGTGGCTGCAGCGGCCAGCGATTTCGAGGCATTGCAGGCCATGAAAGCCTTCCTTGACGGCAACGGCGCAGCGGCCTTCCCCAAGGATGTGGCCGCAGCCTTGCGGCCGGCCCTTTCGGCCATCGAAGCGGCCGACTACATCGCTGCCACGGCGGGGCATTACGCAGCCATCGACAGGCATATCGGTGGAAGCCTCGCCTCCATAGACAAGGCCCACGCGGATCATTGCGGCTGCTCGCGCTAGCCAGACCATATACACGCATTACTAGTGTAACAGATTAATCTTCTATTATAGGTTGTATACGAGAATTGCCTGCACGACTGCTGTCGCAGTCAGCCAGGCTCTTTTCTCCCACGGGGGTGGCGATGCCGCGCCGTTCAGAAGCCGATGACCTGATCAGCGTACTGGTCATCAGCCACAACCTGCCCGTGGTCGCCAAAGTGATGCGCGTGATGCAGAGGGCCTGGCCGCACCGTGAACTGACTGTGCGTGACCGGCAACCGGGGTTGTGGGGCCGCGATCACTCGGCATTGGTCAATGGGCTCATGCGATTTGATCTCGTGTTCGTGGAC
>JAYZVT010000380.1:0-4536 GCA_036155355.1 Pseudomonadota bacterium | reverse complement strand
ATGCGCTGAATGCGCTTTGGGCCGAGATGGACCTGCAGCGTGCCGCCTGACGAGCCAGGACAGGACAAGAGCGGCGCGCCGGGCGCCGGAACAGGCGCGGGCGAAACTTACATCGAGTTCAAGCAGGTCGGACAGGTCATGCGCGTATCCGCCATAGATGCTGCCACGGGCACCGAGGTCGTTATCATGGGGCCGGCGTCAGCATCCCCCGGCGACCTGCAAAAGGTCGCGGTGGCCAAGCTGAGGCGACGGCTGGAACAGGATCGCCAGAGCGGCGAAAGTTGAATCTTGTTTCGTCAGGCCGCGAACAATTTTTGCGCGAATGCCGGATAGACACGGGCGATTTCAGCGGCGACCGGTCCGCGCATCAGAACAAGCCAATCCGGCGGCGGCGGCGGCGTAGCAGGGACGCTCCCGGTCAACGGCAAATCGAACCCGAAGCCCGTCTCCCGGATGATTTCATCCACGTCGTGGCCCGGATGTACGCTCTCAAGACGGAACCGCTTCTTTTCGGGATCGAAGGAGAATACACAGCGGCCTGTGACCAGCGCATATGGTCCACCGGGTCGGTAGACATTTTCTGGTGACGTTCCGGGCGCCGAGATGAAATCAACCTTCTTCACCAGCGTGCGTGGCGTGTGCTCCTCCCGGAACAGGATCACGCGAGGCACGATGAAATAGAGATAGGACGAACCGAAAGAACCGGGGAAGCGCGCCTTCGGATGGTCCGGGTCGCCGATATAGACCAGGTTGATGTTGGCCTCTCCGTCGATCTGGGCGCCGCCGAGGAAAAAGGCGTCGATACGGCCCTGTGCGGCGCAATCGAACAACTCGCGCGCCCCGTCGGTGAATGTTATGGCCGCGCTGTTCCCAAGCAGCGATACGGTGGGCTGGCCACCGCCGACCGCGCGGGCAAGCAATGCCGCCGATCCCGGTATCGGCGAGGACGCGCCGACCGCAACATTGCGCAAGCCCAGTAGCATCCGCGTGATCGCGGCGATCATGATTTCCTCGGTGCGAACATCCTTCATTCGGCAGCCTCGCGTCCGAGCACGAATTGGTTGAGGTAGCTGTCGAAGCCTTCCTGCGTCTGCGCCATGCGCGCATAGAGTGCCAGATGCTCATGGTCGGCGGCATAACCATGCGGCAGTGCCAGCGGCCAGCACCCCTGCCGCGCCTCGGCGATGGCAGTCACATAGAGCGCGGGAATGGTTCCGGCTGCTGTGAGCGGATCGTGCAGCAGGCTGCCATCGATGATTTCCTCCACGGTCGCATAGGTTGTGCGCGATGCATGAGCCATGACCACCAATTCGCGCCGCACGCCAATCCACACATTGCCCTGCCTGTCTGCCTTGGGAGCATGGAACAGGGTCACGTCGGGCCGGATCGCGGGCAGGTAAATGATTGGGTCGTCTTCTGCGAACGGATTGGTCCCGAGCTTCCAGTCAGGACGGCGCGCAGCGACTTCGGTGCCGATCAGGCCGCGAAGCGGCATGAAGGGGACACCCTTTTCGCTTGCCTGCAATGCTGCATGGATGGCGGGGCAGGTGGTGTCCTTCATGCGGATTGTGCCGCGTTTGACTGCATCGGTGAACCGGGGCGCGAGGCCAAGCTCCCCAAACGTTACCGCCGCTGTCTCCACTTCGGCGACGCATCCCGCGCCGATCAGCATGTCAGCCTGCAGGCCGAACTGCGGTACGCCGAGCAGTCTGAGGTAACGCGCGCGCCGGCGCACCAAAGCCCGGATCGTGGTCATTGAGCAGGGGGCATATTCGGGTGGCAGGGCCAGCAAGGCGCCGTCGGGAATCGCCGCGGCGATCTCGCCAGCATCTTTGAGAAACTGTGCCATGGAATGCATTATTCAGAGGCCAGACCGCCCCGCAACCATCCATTGTAGAGCCGACGCGGGCATTTGACGCGGCAGCAGGCACGCCATTTGTAGAAGTATTCTGGCAGGTGCCGACCAGATATGGTAATCGGCAGTCGATTTCGGCAGTCTGCGCCTGTTCCACGCATCCCGGTCTGTTGATCCGGTCCGGAGCCGGACACGGCCACGCAAAGATTCCGCTGTCAGGAGAAGCTGTTGCCCATGACCCTACCGCGCGCCAAATCCAACGATGTCGAGATGCCGGGATTCTTCACGCAGAGCCTCGCCGACAGTGATCCCGATATCTGGAAGGCCGTGAAGGACGAACTCCACCGGCAACAGCACGAGATCGAACTGATTGCCTCGGAGAACATAGTTTCCCGGGCCGTGCTAGAAGCCGCCGGGTCTGTCCTGACCAACAAGTATGCGGAGGGCTATCCGGGCAAGCGCTATTACGGCGGCTGCGACTATGTGGATGTCGCAGAGGATTTGGCTATTTCTCGCGCCAGCCAGCTCTTTGGCTGCGAGTTTGCGAATGTGCAGCCCCATTCTGGCTCGCAGGCAAACCAGGGCGCCTTCATGGCACTCATCAAGCCCGGTGACACGCTCCTTGGCATGAAGCTGGCCGCCGGCGGACATCTGACCCATGGAGCTGCGCCAAACCAGTCAGGCAAGTGGTTCCACGCGGTGCAATATGGCGTGCGCCGGCAGGACTCCCTGATTGATTTCGATGAGGTCGAGGCGTTGGCGAAGGAACACAAGCCGAAGATTATTGTCGCGGGCGGTTCCGCCTATCCACGCATCATTGATTTCTCGCGCTTCCGCGCCATCGCCGACGCAGTCGGCGCCTATCTGATGGTGGACATGGCCCACTTTGCCGGTCTGGTGGCGGCGGGCGTGCATCCCAGCCCGTTCCCACATGCCCATATCGTGACGTCTACCACGCACAAGACCCTGCGTGGCCCCCGCGGTGGATTGATCCTCACCAATGATCCCGAGATTGCCAAGAAGGTGAACTCCGCCATGTTCCCTGGCATCCAGGGCGGTCCGCTGATGCACATTATCGCCGCCAAGGCGGTCGCATTCCATGAGGCCTTGCAGCCGACCTTCAAGGCCTACGCGAAGGCCGTCGTCGAGAATGCCCGCGCGCTTGGAGACGCCTGCGCTTCCGGCGGACTCAATCTCGTCGCCAATGGCACCGACACGCATCTCTTGCTGGTCGACCTGCGCCCAAAGGGCTTGACCGGCAAGGCCGCCGAGGCCGCGCTTGGGCGTGCTCACATCACCTGCAACAAGAACGGCGTTCCATTCGATCCGGAGAAACCGACAGTCACGTCCGGTGTGCGGCTCGGATCGCCCGCCTGCACGACGCGAGGTTTCGGTGTACAGGAGTTCCGTCAGGTGGGTGAGCTCATCAACGAGGTTCTCGACGGCCTGAAGGCGAATGGGCCGGATGGCAACGAAAAGATCGAGGCGGACGTACGCGGGCGCGTGCTTGCCCTGTGCGATCGATTCCCGATCTATCAGGACCTGTAGGACGGGGAACGCGCCAAGGCAGGCGAGGGGGACGGTCGCATGCGCTGCCCATATTGTCAGAGCACCAACACTCAGGTGAAGGATTCCCGGCCATCGGAGGATCACACCGCCATCCGCCGCCGTCGCGTCTGCTCCGATTGTTCCGGACGGTTCACCACCTTCGAACGCGTGCAGCTGCGCGAGCTTACGGTCGTCAAACGCTCCGGCCGGCGGGTTCCCTTCGACCGCGACAAGCTCATGCGCTCGATCCAGATCGCCCTGCGCAAGCGGTCTGTGGACCCGGAACGCGTGGAACGTATGGTGAGCGGCATCGTTCGCCGCCTGGAGAACATGGGCGAGGGGGATATAAAGGCGGAAGCCATCGGAACCCTTGTTATGGAAGGGCTGCGCGGCCTTGACGATGTAGCTTATGTGCGCTTCGCCTCGGTCTACAAGAATTTCCGCGAAGCGCGCGATTTCGAGGCGCTCCTGGGTGAACTGGCGGGAGAAGCGGTCGCCGGTGCGGATGACGATTGACCCGCCGGAGCCGCACGCCGGCTGATCGCCGATGACCGGACATGATGACAGGTATATGCAAATTGCGCTGCGGCTCGCGGGCCGAGGCCTCGGGCGCACCTGGCCCAATCCGTCGGTCGGCGCGGTAATTGTCCGCGAAAGTCCAGATCCCGAAGTTGTCGCGCGCGGATGGACCATGCCGGGCGGCAGGCCGCATGCCGAGGCGGTTGCTCTGGAGAAGGCAGGTGCCGCGGCGCGGGGCGCCACGCTCTACGTGACGCTGGAGCCATGTTCCCATTTGGGCCGCTCGACGCCCTGCACCGAGGCCATCATCGCAGCCGGGATTGGTCGGGTCGTCTGCTCGACGGGCGATCCCGATCCGCGCGTGAGCGGTTCAGGATTCGCGCGTCTGGAAACAGCGGGCATTACCTTGAAGCAGAACCTATTGGCCAAAGAGGGACGGCAACTGGTTCTCGGCCATGTCCTGCGCGTGACCGAGAACCGGCCGATGGTATCCCTCAAGCTGGCTGTAGGGTCCGACGGTCTCGTTCCACGCGGAGATGGACGTCCCAAATGGGTGACCGGCGACGCGGCCCGTGCGGCGGCGCATCTACTGCGGGCAAGATCAGATGCAATCC
>JAYZVT010000379.1:0-5974 GCA_036155355.1 Pseudomonadota bacterium | reverse complement strand
CGCTCCAGCGTTTCGGAGATGAAACTGATGTCGTGACCGTCGGCGACGAACTGGGCGCCCTTCTTGAGGAAGTCGTCGCTAATCTCGATGCTCTCAAGACCGAGCGGACCCTGCTTGCGGACGACGTCGGCGAGCCGGGCGATTTCGTCAATCATATCCTTCGGATTGGAATTCTTATGAGTGAAAGCGACGCGGGCGCCGGTCTTCAGCGCCTGGAAAACGTTGGAGAGAGGAAAGCGAATTACGGTGGCGGCGAAACCGCCGCCGACGACGATGAAGACAGAGGGAATATCAACGAATCCGGCGGCATTGCCGCCCATGAGAATTGCCGTCGCCACGACGACAACACCGGTGACGATGCCGGCAATTGTTGCGATATCCATGACGTTCCCGACCTCGCGTCCCGCAGAAAGCGGGCGCATATCCCCGATTGCTGAAGGGAGTCTAAGGTCGAGTGCCTAATCAATCGCTAAATGGCGCCGCCGCCGGCCGGGCTTCGGAATTAACCCTCGCTTCACCATGTTGCACAGGCTCGGCGCAATCCGTTCAGAGGGCGAACCAGCGGGCGATCTTGGCGCGGCCCGCGCGGTCGAGGGAGAGGTGAAGCTTGCTGCGCCTCAGCAGGAAGTCCTCGGCAGTTCGGGCGTCCTCGGAATCGCGGGCGTAGTGAAGTTCGGCCTCGGGAATGCCCCATGCGACAAGACGCGCCTCCCTCGGATTGCGCCCGATGCGCGCGTAGAGCAGGCCGATGCGGTCGCCATAGCTGTCGGCCCAGCGGCGTCGGGCCGAAACAGGTACGGACGAGGGGCCGCGCACGACTTCGCGTGCCAGATCTTCCAGGCTGGCGCCGCCGCCTGGCAAGGTTGCGCCGTGGGTCCATGGATTCCCAATGGATGCGCCCATGCCGCCGAGTGCGGCGATGACCTCTTCCGCGAGGGCACGGTGAGTGGTCAGCTTGCCGCCCCAGACGGATACAAGGCCACCCTTGCCCTGCCGCCTCGACGTGATATCGGCGCTGCGCGAAACCTTGCTGGGATCGCCGCTGCCATCGTCCACCAGTGGCCGCACCGCCGACCAGCTCCAGACGATGTCGCGTGGCGCGGCCTTGCCGCGAGCGTGGGTGAAGTAGCGGTTGTAGGCGGCGAGCAGATAGTCGCGCTCCTCCGTTGTACAACAGGCATCGGCTGCATCGCCGTCATGGGGCAAGTCCGTCGTGCCGATCACGAGGTAGCGCGCGCCCAGCCATGGCATGACAAACACGATGCGGCCATCTGGCATCTGTAGCGTGAAGGCGTCGGCGGTTGCCGGGCGTGGCATCTTCAGGACGATATGGCTGCCGCGCACCAGCCGCAGACAGCGCTGCGACCGGCCTTTGGCCATGGCGTCGAGACGGTCTGCCCAGGGTCCGGCGGCATTGACGACAAAGCGGGCAGTGACATCGCGACGGCGCCCATTTTCGCGCAGCGTGACGCCGAAACCCTGCTGAATGCCCTTGAGCGCAATTACCTCGCGGCGGTTGGCGATGTCGGCGCCGCGCTCGCGGGCATCGAGCAGCAGCGCCATGACAAGGCGCGCGTCGTCGGTCTGACAGTCGTGGTAATGCAGCACTGCGCGCAATGCGTCTCCCCGCAGCCTGGGAATTGTGGCCGTTTCCGCGCGGGAGAGCCTGCCGCTGCGCGGCAGGCTGCTTGAACCGGAGAGAAAATCGTAGAGCTTGAGGCCGAGCCACATTTGCCAGCCGGGGCGGCGCTGGTCGGCGCTCAGGGGAACGAGGAAACGCAGCGGCCGCACGAGATAGGGAGCGGCATGGAGAAGATTCTCCCGTTCGCGCAGGGACTCCCGTACCAGTCCGAACTCGAAGGTTTCGAGATACCGCAAGCCACCGTGAATCAGGTTGGAGGATCCTGACGACGTGGCCGAGGCGTAGTCGTCGCGCTCGGCCAGCATGACCTTCATGCCGCGCCCGGCGGCGTCGCGGGCGACGGCGGCGCCATTGACGCCGCCGCCGATCACCAGCAGATCGACATGGCGACGCATCATGCGCTTTCCGTCAGGCGAAGATCAGGGCGAGGGACGTCCAACTTCAGGACTGTGGGGCGGCTTCCGCCGGCTTGGGCTCCTCGTCGCGGAAGGGCCGCGTGGCGAAGCGCGTGGTCGCACGCACGCCCTTGACGGTCCCGCGTCCGGCGGCGCCTGCCACCTTCGCGGTCGTCTTTACAGTCTCGCCAGTCACGGTGGCGGCAGCGGAAACGACGGATGCGACGCCACAGCCGCCCGCCAGCGGGCACAGGGCCAGAAGCGCGGCTAGGGCCGCGACTGGCGGCCGGCTGGATTTCCGGATTTTCACGCTTGTCCCCCGACAAACCGACTTCCCCGTTAAGCTCTCTAGCAAAAGCGGCTTAAGGAGGGCTTAAGTGGCCCGCGCCGCGCGTTCACACCACCCCGGCGCGCAGGATGTCGTGCACGTGGATCAACCCAACCGGACGGCGGTCCTGGAGCACAAAGAGCGAGGTGATGTTGAGGCTGTTGATCAGCTCCAGCGCCGCGCTGGCCAGGGTGTCGGGGGCGACCGTCTTGGGGCTGCGGGTCATGATCTCTCCGGTGTGCCGTGAGAGCAGGCCGTCGCCCATGTTCCGCCGCAGGTCGCCGTCAGTGATGATGCCGACCAATTCACCTGCCGGCGATACGATGCCAAGGCAGCCGAAACTCTTCTCGCTCATGATGAGCAGCGCGTCGCTCATGGCGACTTCGCCGCCGACGAGGGGCAGGCTGTCTCCGGTATGCATGAGGTCGGAGACGAATTTCAGCCGGGCGCCAAGCTGTCCACCGGGATGGAACGTCTTGAAGTCCGAAGCCGTAAACCCCTTGCTTTCCAGCAGGGCGACGGCAAGGCAATCTGCCAGAACGAGCTGCATGACTGTCGAAGTCGTGGGCGCGAGGCCGTGCGGACAGGCTTCCTTGGACTGCGGCAGCACCAGGGTGACTTCAGCGGCACGCGCCAGGGTGCTCCGGGGCTGCGAAGTAATTGCGATCAGTGGAACAGCGAAGCGTCCCGCATAGGTGATGATGTTGGTCAGCTCGACAGTTTCACCCGACCATGAGAAGGCCAGAACCACGTCATCGCGCGTAATCATGCCGAGGTCGCCGTGGCTGGCCTCGCTGGGGTGAACGAAAAAGGCCGGCGTGCCTGTGGAGGCAAGTGTTGCGGCGGTCTTTTGGCCCACATGGCCGCTTTTGCCCATTCCGGTGACGATTACCCGGCCGCGGGCAGAGCGCAGGATATCGAGTGCAGCGGCGAAACCGGCCGCCAGACCGTCATCGAGCGCCTTGCCGATATCGGCCAGTCCCCGCGCCTCGAGTTCGAGCGTCCTCCGCGCTGAGGCGAGGACACGGGCGCCCCTCTCGGGCGCCGCGGACTTGATCTGGGCGGATTTTGGCATGGGACGGGATCGCTCCACCGTGACGGCGAGAAACTTACGACTTCGGCCGCCACCGGGCTAGCGGGAAGCAGGGGCGGAGGCGGGTCACGCGGTCGCGCCCAAATCATGGTAAACGCCTCGTTAACCGGTAGCGCACTAGGCTGCGGCGATCAACGGTACTGCGTATCGCCCGGTTCCTGTATCCGGGCAGGCCTCCTCATGCCCGGGATGGATGCGCTTGCCGCTTTTCCGCTACATGACCGCCACAGGCTTACTGTGCGCATTGTCGCTGCCGGCCGCCGCACAGGAGGCGCCGCTGCCGCGCGACATCTCGCGCGACCTGCAGCGCAGGCTCGATCCCTCGCTGCTGAACCAGGGCATTCCGGCGGAGTCGAGGGGCAACGGCTTGCGGCGGCAGATCGATCCCGAGCAAGCGGAGCAGAGCGATCCGCTCGAGCACAACGATTTCCCCGGCCTCGCTGGCGACCCGCTGGCGGCAGGGGAGGGATTTCGCGCAGGCCGTCCGGCTCCTGGAGCGCGAGACGCGAGAGACGAAACACAGACCGGAGACGAGCAGTTGCTGCCTGGCCAGCAGCGTCCGCCTTTCGATCCGACACGGCCGGATGCGCTGTCGCAGGACCCGAGGGCGCCGCAGCAATTGTCGACCGAACAGCAACCACTGCCAAACCCGGACGATCCGCTGTCTCGCAATCCCGATGATCCGAATCGCGCAAGGATCGACGGCGAACCGCCCGTGCTAGGACCCTACGATCCCCTGGGCGTGCGCGTGGGAAGCTTTCTCCTGTTTCCCGAGATCAGCGTCGAGGGCGTCTACAATGACAACCTGCTGCTGGCGACGACCGGCGCGCAATCTGACACCGGCGTCGCCTTCCTTCCGGGCGTGGCTTTCAGATCGCAATGGAGCCGCCACGAGCTGACTGGGCAGGCAAAGGGTAACATCATCAACTACAACGAGCTGACCTCGGAAGATGAACGCTCGCTCACCGCTGGTCTGCAGGGCCGCATGGATATCACCGCGCGAACCCAGTTGCGCGGCGAACTGAACTACGAGAGCGGGCAGGAGGAGCGCAGCTCCACCGATTTTCCCGATGGCGCCGCCGAGCGTCCGGAATTCCGTAACCATGGGGCGGCGGTGCAGGGCGATCACCGCATCAACCGCGTGCGGCTGCGACTGCGGGCGGAGACCCGCAGCGAGGACTTCGACGACTCCAGGCTTATCACCGGCGTCGAAACGAACAATGACGACCGCGACTTCACCGAGAAGCGCCTGACCGGCCGCGTCGGTTACGACCTGCAGCCGGGCGTCACCGCATTCGTGCAGGCGAGCGGAAACACTCGAGACTTCCGGCAATCGCTGGACGATAACGGTCTGCGCAACGGATCGTCAGGCCACGACGTGCAGGCGGGAATGACATTCGAGCTGACCGGCAAGCTGAGCGGGGAGATTTCCGCAGGCTACGCCCGGCAGTCGCCCGACGAGAATTCACTCAAGGACGTGGAGGGCTTCATATTCAATGCGGGCCTGGTATGGGCAGCGACCGGCCTTACTACCGTACGTTTCAATGCCAGCTCGGAAGTCTCGGAAACGACAAGCACGAGCAGCGCAGGTTCGCTAGTGCGAGCGGCGGAGGTGGCGGTGGAACATGCGCTGAGGCGCAACATCATTCTGGGTGCGTCACTCGGCTACGAGATCGAGAGTTTCGCGGGCGAGGACAGGGAAGAGAAGGAATACACCGCGGGGCTGACGGGCGAATATCTGCTGTCGCGCTGGATGGCGCTTACCGCCAAATACGAGCATGTCACGTCCACGAGCACGGATCCCGGCCAGGACTATGTAGAAAATGAAGTGCGGCTGGGATTGCGCGTGCGCCGCTAGAGCAGGCGTTTGATCTCGGCGCGCAGGGCGGGCGCCAGTTCCTCGCGCTCCAGGGCGAAGGCGATGTTGGCCGCGAGGAACCCGATCTTGGAGCCGCAGTCGAAGCTGCGGCCTTCATACTGGACCGCGTGGAAAGTCTGCGAGGCGAGAAGCGCGATCATCGCGTCGGTGATCTGGATCTCGCCGCCGGCGCCGCGCTGCTGACCGGCGAGAATGTCAAATATCTCCGGCTGAAGGATGTAGCGGCCCATGATAATGAGATTGGAGGGAGCGGTGCCCTTCGCGGGCTTCTCGACCATGCCCGTCACCTTGCAGACACGGCCATTCTTCTCTGCGATGCTGACGACGCCGTACTGATGCGTCTTGTCGGCGGGGACTTCCTCGACGGCGATGACGTTGCCGCCGTGCTTCTCATAAACGTCGAACATCTGGGCCAGACAGCCCTTGCCTTCCGACTTCACCAGGACGTCGGGAAGCAGCAGGGCGAAAGGCTCGCCGCCGACGAGTTCGCGTGCGCACCACACGGCATGACCGAGGCCGAGCGGCTCCTGCTGGCGGGTGAAGCTGGTCTGGCCGGCCGCGGGAAGATCAGCGGACAGTATCTTCAGGTCGGCAAGCTTGCCACGCGCCTTCAGCGCGGCTTCCAGTGCGTCGACCT
>JAYZVT010000378.1:0-3251 GCA_036155355.1 Pseudomonadota bacterium | reverse complement strand
GGCGCCTCGCCGCGGGCGGTATTCGCCACGGTCACGCTGCCGCTGATCCTGCCCGGCATTCTCGCCGGAACCATTCTCGCCTTCGCAAAGGGGCTGGGCGAATTCGGCGCGACGATCACTTTCGTCTCCAACATTCCCGGCGAGACGCGCACGCTGCCCATCGCCATCTACACCTTCCTGCAGATCCCGGGAGGGGAAGCCGGCGCGGTCCGGCTCACCATTATCGCCATCGTCCTGTCGCTCGGGGCGCTGCTGGTATCCGAACTGCTGGCGCGGCGCACGGCGCGGAGGGTGCATGGCCTCGATGCTTGACGTTTCCGTCACGCGCAAGCTTGGAGGCTTCGCCATCGACGCGCAATTTTCCGCGGGGCTCGGCGTCACGTCGCTTTTCGGCCGCTCGGGCGCGGGCAAGACCTCCATCGTCAACATGATCGCGGGCCTGCTCCGCCCCGATAGGGGGCGCATCGCCGCAGGCGGTCGGGTGCTGTTCGACAGCACGGAGCGCATCTCGCTGCCGCCGCACAAACGCCGCGTCGGTTACGTGTTCCAGGACGGACGGCTGTTCCCGCATCTCACCGTGCGGCAGAATCTCAACTACGGTCGCTGGTTCACGCAGGCCGCTGACCGCTCGACGGATTTCGACATGGTCGCGGATATGCTCGACCTGGCGCCGCTGATGACGCGCTTTCCAGCGACACTGTCAGGCGGAGAGAAGCAGCGCGTCGCCATCGGACGGGCGCTGCTCTCCAGTCCGAGGATGCTGCTGATGGACGAGCCCCTCGCCTCGCTGGACGATCACCGCAAGCAGGAGATCCTGCCCTATATAGAACGGCTGCGCGACGGCACCGACATGCCCATCGTGCATGTGAGCCACTCACTCGGCGAAGTGGCGCGGCTGGCCAGTACGCTGGTGCTGGTCTCGGCAGGCAAAGTGGAAGCAAGCGGGCCGACCGAGGAAATCATGGCCCGGACCGACCTGTTTCCGCTGACCGGCCGCTTCGAGGCGGGCGCGCTGATCGACTGCACCGTTGACGGGCGAGACCGGGAGTCCGGCCTGCTGAAGCTGAAGTCGCGCGCCGGAATGCTCCTCGCAGCCGCCAGCGACATTCCCGACGGCACCGCGCTCAAGGTGCGCATCCGCGCCCGCGACGTGATGATCGCTACGTCGAAACCCATCGGTTTCAGCGCCCTGAATGTGCTTCCGGCGACGGTATCTGATATTCGCTCGGACCCGCCCTATGCGGATATCCGGCTGGATGCCGGGGGCACGGTGCTGCTCGCCCGCATCACCGACCATTCCGTGCGCAAGCTGGGGCTGCGCAAGGGGCGGCAGGTGTTCGCGGTGATTAAGAGCACATCCTTCGACCGGCGCAGCCTGGGCGTGGCCAAGGAGTGAGGGACAGGAAGCTGGAGCGGGTGACGGGAATCGAACCCGTATCTAAAGCTTGGGAAGCTTTCGTTCTACCACTGAACTACACCCGCGCTGCATCCGTATGGAAGCCGCAGCCGTATCCCGCTCATAGCACAGGGGAAAGGGCCGCGAAATGCCGAGGCGCGGCAAGGCCTGACCCTTGGGATGGTGATAGCCAGGGGCTATGAAAACATTGTGATGATTTTGCCGGGCCGTGCGTGATAGCGTCCGCCCCGTTGACCCCTAGGGGGACAAGGGCATGACAAATATCGAGTTTCCGCAGCCGACAGCACCTCTCACGCCAGCCCGCGAGAAGTTCAAGCACCCGGATGTGACGGCGCGCGGGGAGCAGCGCGCTTCCGTTGCCTTGCGCGCGCTGGAGACCCTGTGGATCAACACGGGCTCGCTCTGCAACATCGAATGCGTCAACTGCTACATCGAGTCCAGTCCCACCAACGACCGTCTCGCCTATATCTCCCTCGACGAATTCCGCGGCTTTCTCGACGAAATCTGGTCGCAGGGCCTGGGCACCCGCGAGATCGGCTTCACCGGCGGCGAGCCGTTCATGAACCGCGACCTCATGGCCATGGCCAGCGAGGCGCTTGAGCGGGGCTTGAGCGTGCTCATCCTCACAAACGCCATGCAGCCCATGCAGCGGCCACGCGTGAAGCAGGAATTGCTCAAGCTTCGTGACGCTTACGGCAGCCGGCTGGCGCTGCGCATCAGCATCGATCACTGGAGCAAGGCGCTGCACGAGAGCGAGCGCGGGCCGGGCACGTGGGAGAAGACCATCGCCGGTCTCGACTGGCTGTCCGGGGAGGGTTTCAACATCGCCATCGCGGGGCGTACCTGCTGGAACGAACCCGAGGGCGAGGAGCGCGCCGGCTACGGGCGACTGATCGCGGAGCGCGGCTGGCGCATCGACATTTCCGACCCGGCGCAACTGGTGCTGTTCCCGGAAATGGACGAGATGGCTGACGTGCCGGAGATCACCACCGCCTGCTGGGGCATCCTCAACAAGCAGCCAAGCGACATGATGTGCGCGTCGAGCCGCATGGTGGTGAAACGCAAGGGCGCGGCGAAGCCGAGCATCCTCCCCTGCACACTTCTTCCCTATGACCCTGCATTCGAGATGGGGGCGACGCTGGCCGAAGCGGAGACCGTCAATGGCGGCATGTTCGCCAGGGGCGCAGTCAAACTTTGCCATCCCCATTGCGCGAAGTTCTGCGTGCTGGGCGGAGGCAGCTGCTCGGGCTAGACGCGTCCCCGCGCAAGATCTTGCGGGTACTGGCTTCCATGTTCCGGCCTCCATATTTCGGGAACATGCACTGGCCCCCCGCTTCTCCCAGCCCTAACATGCGGCCCTGACCTGCGGCGCGGGATTCTCTTCCTGCGCCTTGTCCAACAAACAGGATCCGGAGACGGACGTCATGGCACTGACCATTCACGACTGGACGGCGGCGAGGCTCGGGGAGAAGGAGATCGCAGCCTGGCGCGAGATTCCCACCTCCATTATCGGCGATGAACTGAACCGCGCGCAGGTGATGCAGGCGGCGATCAAGCCATTCGCTCCGGGCAAGGGCTTCGCCGGACAGGCCATCACCGTGCAATGCATGGTCGGCGACAACCTGGCGCTGCATCACGCCATCGCTACCGCATTCAAGGGCGCGGTGATCGTGGGCGATGGACGCGCCAATGTGGAGACCGCCATCTGGGGCGGCATCATGCACACGGCGGCGCTGCACCGGGGCGTCGCCGGCGTCATCATCGACGGCGCGCTGCGCGACGTGGCCGAGTTGCGCGAGTCGGCGTTGCCCATCTTCGCGCGCGCGGCCGTGCC
>JAYZVT010000377.1:0-7135 GCA_036155355.1 Pseudomonadota bacterium | reverse complement strand
GGGCACGAAAGACTTCGAGCCGTCGCATATCGCGGTGACGAGCCTTGAGACCAACAACAAGGCGTTCAACGTCATCCCGGCGATGGTGGAAGCCAAGGTCAACATCCGCTTCAACACCAGGCACACGGCCGACGCCCTGCTGAAAATGCTGCGCGACAAGGCGAGAGTCGCGCTGAAGGGTACGGGACTGAAATTCGCGCTCGAGGTGGAGCCCGTCAGCCATCCGTTCCTAACCAAATCGCCGGAGCTGATCGGTATGATGCGAGCCGCAGTGAAGGCGAGGACCCGGCGAACGCCGAAGCTCTCCACGGGCGGCGGCACCTCGGACGCGCGCTTCATCAAGGACTATTGCCCGGTGATCGAGTTCGGGCTGGTGAACAAGACCATCCACCAGACGGACGAACACACGCCCGTCGCCGATCTGGATATCCTGACTGGAATCTATGGGGAATTCATGCGCCGCTACTTCGCGGCGCGCCGGTCTTAACCATGTCGCCAGCCCGGCGTGGTCCCTCCCGGTCACCGGGATTAGCCTGATAACGCCCGGGGCTACCGCTTCGGGCCAGTACGGAGTTGTCCCATTGGCTGTGGTGGCCAGAAGCGCGGTGAACCAACCGCGATAAGTTGCCGTCGAACGCCGATCGCGACGGCGGAGGCAAGTGGGCAGGTTCGATCAGGGGAGGGCCGCGATCCGATAAGGACGCGGCCCTCTTCCGTTCGGGGGCTGTCCGTTTCATGCTAACGGCTGACGGTGAGCCTGGGCGGGCGGGCGAACTAGCGGTTCGCCGCTTCTTCTGTTCGGGACGCCGCCTCAAAGTCCCTTGATGATCAGCGCGATCGCCGTGAGGAACAGCATGCCCAGCAGGGCCTGCCTGAAGCGCCGGGCGGACAGCCGGCGGCGGCACTTGATGCCGAGCCAGGTGCCAAGCATCACGGGAAGCACGAGCGTCACCGAGACCAGCATCCTGTCGAAGCTGTAAAGTCCGAACCAGGCGAAAGCGGAGAGCTGAAGGATGTCGAGCGCCAGGTAGATGAGGGACGAGACAAACACGAAGGCCGTTGTGTCGAGCGACAGGCTGTAGAGATAGATGGACGTGGTCGGCCCCGCGACCCCGGTCAGCGCCTGACTTGCTCCCGACAGGAGGCCGAATCCCACGCCCCACGCTTGCCGATACCTGGCGGGGATCACTGGCGGCCGCGGCGACAGTTGCAGCAGCACGAAGAAGAGCACAAAGGCGCCCAGGATCAATGTCAGCGACCTGTTTGCCAGGCTCGCGAGCAGGAAGGTGGCGCACGCCACCGCGACCGACCCGGAGATGGCGAAGGCTGCCACGCCGTGGATTGCTTCGCGACTGGCGCCGTCGCGCGACTCCCATGCCATGTAGATGTCGCTGAGGAACTTCGGCAACAAAGTCACCACGACGGCGGTCTGAACGTCGAACAGCGTGGCAATGGCCGGCACGCCGATGAGATTCAATCCAAAAGTAGTCACGCCCTTGGCGAAACTCGCCGCCGCGGCAATAGCGACGAGCAGCAGCAGAGATTCCGCGTTCAGAAGTGTGGCCCCGACCCCGCCCGTCATCCAAAGGCTCCCAAGCCAAACCGCCCGCCATCGTCGCGGGCCGGCCTAATACTCCACCTTCACGAGATACAGCCCGTGGGGCGGCGCCAGCGCACCGCAGCCCGCGCGGTCGCAGGCCTCGAGCGCGGTCTGCAGATCCTGCGCGCTCCACTTGCCCTCACCGACCAGCTTGAGCGAACCGGCCATGGAGCGCACCTGGTGATGCAAGAAGGAACGCGCTGATGCGGTTATGTGAATCTCCGCCGCCACACGTGAAACATCGAGCCGGTCGAGGGTCTTCACCGGCGAATTCGACTGGCATTGCACGGAGCGGAAGGTGGTGAAATCGTGCCTGCCGACGAGAAGCTGCGCCGCCTTGTGCATGGCGTCGGCGTCGAGGCAGCGCGGCACCTGCCAGGCGCGGTTGCGCTCAAGCGCCAACGGTGCGCGGCGATCAACGATGCGGTAGAGATAGTGCCGCGCGGTGGCGGAGAAGCGGGCGTCGAAGTCCTCTGGTGCGATGGCGCAGTCCACCACCGACACCGGGTCGGGGCGCAGATGGGCGTTGAGCGCGTCGCGCACGGTGTCGGCGGGCCAGTCCCTGGCCAGGTCGAAATGGGCCACCTGCCCCAATGCGTGCACGCCCGCGTCGGTGCGGCCCGCCCCCGACGGGATCACCGCCTCGCCGCAAAAAGCCTGGATAGCCTCCGCCAGCCGGCCCTGCACGGAGGGACCGTTGTCCTGCACCTGCCAGCCGACGAAAGGTGTTCCGTCATACTCGATGGTGGCGCGGTAGCGCGGCATGACGCGGCTAGCCGGCCTGCGGCTCCAGCTCCATGAACGCGTCCGGCTCCGACAGGCGGCCAGACAGGGGCGGGGCGGCATGTGTCATGTCGATGAGCTGGAGGGCGCTGCCCTGGAAGCGCGAGGCAAGGCCCCTCGCCTCCTCGGCGCTGAAGCCGAAGCGGCCATAATAGTCCGGGTCACCGACGACGACGGCGTGGGTGAGGCCGAGGCCGAGGCACACGTCCATGCCCGCATAGACGAGGCTGGAGCCAATGCCCTCGCCCTGCCGGTCGGGGCGCACGGCCAGCGGCGCGAGCCAGGCGATCTCCAGATCGCTGTCGCCGCTAACAAGGGCGCGGCTGAGCGCGATATGGCCGACCACGTCGCCGGCGCTGTCGGCGACGAGCGAGACGATGAGATCGTCGCCCTTGCGCAGCCGCTCGACTAGGCGGCTCTCGCCGTCACCGCCGAAGGCCGCGCGCAGCATGGCGTCCACGGCCTTGCGGTCGCCCTGGGCCTCGGCCCTGATCTGGATGCCTTCTCCGCCGTTGCCGGACCTGCGTGTCATGCCAGCCTCACAGTCTCGCCGCCCTGCATACCCCGCAGGGCAAGCTCCGCGTCCATGGGTTTCCGCCCCTCCCGCTGTAGCTGTAGAAGGCTTACCGCGCCATTTCCACAGGCAATTGTCATGGGCGGGGCAATACGGGCGCCGGGCTCGGCCTTTCCCTGCGCAATGCGGCTGCGCAGGACCTTGACCCGCTCGCGCCTGCCGCCCGCCTCCCACTGGAACCAGGCGCCCGGGAAGGGCGACAGGCCGCGGATGTGGTCGTGCACCTCCCGGGCGGGGCGGGACCAGTCGATGCGGGCCTCGGCCTTGGCGATCTTGCGGGCGTAGGTGACGCCTTGTTCCAGCTGGGGCCGGCAATCGAGTGCCCCGCGCTCCACCGCCGCCAGCGCCTTGACCATCAGCTCAGCGCCCAAATGCGCCAGCCGGTCGTGCAGCTCCTGCGCTGTCTCCTCGAGGCCGAGTGGCGTGGCCTCGGCCATGCAGACGGGGCCGGTGTCGAGCCCCTCCTCCATGCGCATGATGGAGACGCCCGTCTCCGCATCGCCGGCCATGATGGCGCGCTGGATGGGCGCGGCGCCGCGCCAGCGCGGCAGGAGCGAGGGATGAATGTTGAGGCAGCCATGGCGCGGCGCCTCGAGGATCGCTTTGGGCAGGATCAGCCCGTAGGCGGCGACCACCGCCACGTCGGCCCGCAGCGCCGCGAAGCGCGCCTGCTCGTCCGCGCTCTTGAGGCTCGAAGGCGTGCGCATCTCGAAGCCCTGACCGGCGGCAAATTCGTGAACGGCCGTGGGCCGTCCGACCATGCCGCGGCCGGCGGCGCGCGACGGCTGGCTGTATACGGCAGCGACTTCATGGCCGGCCTCGCGGATGCGGGCGAGCGCCGGCACGGCGAAGCCGGGGGACCCCATGAAGATGACACGCAGGCTCATGCGCCCCTCATGCCGCGGACGAGCGACGCCAAACGATCAGGCGACCACTTCGCCCTTTGCGGCCTTGACGAATTTCTTGATGACCCGATCGCGCTTCAGCCGCGACAGGTAATCGATGAACAGCTTGCCGTCGAGGTGGTCCACCTCATGCTGGATGACCGTCGCCAGCACGTCCTCGGCGGTGATCTCCTGCGGGTGTCCCTCGCGGTCGATATAGCGCACGCGGATGGCCCGCGGCCGCTCGATCTCGGCGTAGAAATCGGGAATGGACAGGCAGCCCTCCTCATGGGGGCGCAGCTCGTCGGAAAACGCCAGGATCTCCGGGTTGACCATGCAGATGGGAGCCTTGGCCACCGGCTCGCCGCCCTCCTCGCCATCCTTCTCGCGCCAGGACGTGTCCATGACGATGACCCGGCGCGGCACCGCGACCTGGACCGCGGCCAGGCCAATGCCGGGCGCGGCATACATGGTCTCCAGCATGTCATCCATGAGCGCGCGCAAGTCGTCGTCCACGCGCTCGATCGCGGCGCTTGGCTTGCGCAGCAGGGGGGCGGGAATCGTTATGATTTCGCGCTTGGCCATTGGGCTGTGACATAGGGTTTGGCGGGGCCGCGGTCAACGGGCGATGTTCCCGTTTTGGTCCGGGCGCGCGCGAATCAGGCTATAGCTCAGGCCATGGAACCCTTCGTGCTCAAGATCGGCCAGACGGCCATCGATTCGACGACCCTTTTTCTGGCTATGGCGGGCTTCGCCGCCCTGCTGCTGCTGGCGCTGTTCATCGTGCAGATCGTGTCGCTGACGAAACGGGGCCGCGAGCGCGAGGAGCGCGCCAGCCAAGCCCATGCGCTGGAGACGGAGCTGGCGGAGATGAAAGGCCGGCTGCAGGCGGTGGCCGAGATGTCGGTGTCGCGGCAGGCGGAGCTGTCGCGCTCCATCAACGACCGGCTGGACAAGGTGAGCCACAGGCTGGGGCAGAACCTGACCGAGACCACGCAGAAGACGTCGGACTCGCTGTCGAAGCTGAATGAGCGCCTCGCCGTCATCGACACGGCGCAGAAGAACATCACCGAGCTATCCAGCAACGTGGTGACGCTGCAGGAGATCCTCTCCAACAAGCAGTCGCGCGGCGCCTTCGGCCAGGGGCGCATGGAGGCGATCATCAAGGACGGGCTGCCCAAGGACGCCTATTCCTTCCAGGCGACGCTGTCCAACCGCAACCGGCCCGACTGTCTGATCCGGCTGCCCAACGCGCCCGGCCTCGTCATCGACGCCAAGTTTCCGCTGGAGGGCTTCGAGGCCTTCCGCACCGGCCGCAGCGAGCGCGACCGCGCGGAAGCGATGAAGCGCGTGCGCGCGGACGTGAACATCCATGTTGGGGCGATTGCGGACAAGTATCACATCCCTGGCGAGACCCAGGACCAGTCGCTGATGTTCGTGCCGTCGGAGGCGATCTACGCCGACCTGCACGAGCATTTCCCCGACCTGATCCAGAAGGCCATGCGCGCGCGCGTGGTCATCGTGTCGCCAAACATGCTGATGCTGGCGGTGCAGACCATGCTCGCCATCCTCAAGGACGTGCGCATGCGCGAACAGGCGGGGCTGATCCAGAAAGAGGTGACGTATCTCGTCGAGGACGTGCACCGGCTGCGCGAGCGCGTGGTCAAGCTGCAGGCGCATTTCGGCCAGGCCAACCAGGACATCGAGAAGATCCTCACTTCGTCCGACCGCATTTCCATGCGCGGGCGGCGCATCGAGACGCTGGATTTCCAGGACACGCCGCAACAGGAGGCGCCGAAGGCTGTGGAGTCCACGGAGACCAGCGCGGCGAAGCCGACGCCAGCGAAACCTGTGGCGGCGAAACCCGCCGAGGCGAAAGGGGCGAACGCCCCTGCGGCGCCCGGCGCGCCGGGATCATCGGCCCCGCGCAAACGGGCCAGCATCCGGCCCGCGGGTCAGCGGGACCTGCTGGCGGGGGAGTGAGGGGGATATCCACTCAAGTCCTGCTCAAGCGGTCCCGCGGTCGCGCCGGATATGCGTCCGTCCCCCACCAGAAACAGATAGCTGGCGGGCGCAGGCGCTACTTGGTCAGGATCCTCACGAGCGCTTCAACATTGGGAGACGGACGGCCTTTTCTCCAGATCAGCATTGTCCGAAGCTGACTTTCGCCTTTGGAGAGTCTGTTGATCCTCAGCCGCTTCATCTCGGGAAATGTCGAAATGACGCTGCGCGGCACCAGCGCGGCCCCCATGCCGGCCAGCACGCTGCCGAACATCGCGTGATAGGAACCGATTTCAATGGTTCGTTCCGGCAGCTCCTTGCGAGCCGTGTACCATTGCTCGAGCCGCTTTCGATGCGGGCAGCCGTGTTCGAATACGATCATGTTCCTGGGTACATCGCGGCCTTCGCCAATCGGGGGGTGTTCCTTCGATGTGACGATGAAGATCTCCTCATTGAACGCAACGACGGAATCGAATTTTGCCGCCGCAACCGGTTCGGCAATGAGCGCCGCATCAATGTCGCCAGCATGTACGGCGGTTGAGAGCTGGACCGGGTTGCCGGTTCGCAGCTCTAGAACCACGTCCGGATAGCGTTGGGCATAGGCCGCAATCGGTTTCGGCAGTCTGACGGCTGCCGTGCTTTCCATTGCGCCCAGCCGGAACTGCCCCTGCGGCCGGCCGTCACGCAGGGCAAGACGCGCATCGTCCGCCATCGCCAGCAACCGGTCGGCGTAGTCCAGCAGGATCTGGCCGGCGGGAGTCAGTATCAGCTTCCTGCCGTCGCGGCCGAACAGCTTGACACCGACATCCTCTTCAAGCTGCCGAATGCGCGTGGTCACATTCGACTGGACGCGGCCGAGGCGCTCGGCGGCTCTTGTCATTCCTCCCTCGCGAACGACGGCGGAGAAGATGCGGAGGTCCGACAGTTCCATTCATCTCTCTCAGAGATTATAAATATCAGAATTATTCATTTTTCCGAATGATTTGCAACAGCTATACCGGCGGCCGAAATGGCGGCGCGGTTCGGACTGACCGTGTCGCGTCGCCAGTCGTTCAATTGCCGGATGGGATTCATCATGACACCTGCTCAAAGAGACTTCGTGCAACACAACTGGAAGCTGGTCAGCGTCCTTGGAGAGACCGCGGCCGATCTTTTCTATGACCGGCTCTTCGAGATTGACCCAGGTCTTAAGGACCTGTTCCAGGGTGTCGACCTTGCTTCGCAGAAAAAGAAGCTGCTGAAGGCGCTTGCCTTTGCGGTTGCGACGCTTGAAGCGCCGCAGGCCCTGTTGCC
>JAYZVT010000376.1:0-12619 GCA_036155355.1 Pseudomonadota bacterium | reverse complement strand
AGGTCGCCATGGTCGATGCGGGCGTTCGCCTGGGCTGCCACAACCGGCTTGGCATGGAAGGCAACGCCAAGTCCGGCCGCTTCGATCATGGCCAGGTCGTTGGCGCCGTCACCCACCGCGATGGCCTGCTCCGCAGCCAGTCCGGCGTCGCGGCAGTGCCGCAGCTACGCATTGAGCTTGGCCTCGCGGCCGAGGATCGGCTCGCGCGCCTTGCCGGTGAGCCTTCCTTCCGCAACCTCGAGAATGTTTGCCTGGTTCATTTGGAAGCCGGCCCGTCCGGCGACGCGGCTGGTGAAGAATGTGAAGCCCCCGGAGACAAGAACTGTGCGTGCGCCGTTGCGGCGCATGGTCATGACCAGTGTGCGGGCGCCCGGCATCATGGTGACGCGCTCGTCATAGACGCGCTGCAGCACGCCTTCCTCCAGTCCCCCGAGCAGGCGGACGCGTTCGCGCAGGGCCGGGGCGAATTCGATCTCCCCGCGCATGGCGCGCTCGGTGATGGCGGCGATGCGCGGCTTCAGCCCGGCGAAGTCAGCAATCTCGTCAATGCATTCCTGCTGGATGATGGTGGAATCCATGTCGGCGACCAGCAGCTTCTTGCGGCGTCCGGAGGCGGGCAGGATGGCGATGTCGATGGGGCTGCCGGACAGGGCGGCGCGGATGGCGGACTCCACTCCTGCCAGCGCCGTAGGATCGGATGGCCGGAACGGAATCTCCGCGGCTTCGTCAGGTGACAGCCAGACCGGTTCGGTGGAATGCTCCAGCAGCGCACGAGCCGCAGCGACGTGATCCGGGGACAACCGCGTCCTGTGTCCGGCGCCGATCAACGTGAGGATGTGGGTCATCGGGCTGGCCGGGCGCGTCAAGGCAGTGTTGATGCCTTGGTCGATTGGGGTCTAAGTGACACGGATGGAAGCCAAGAGCGCTATTCTTATTGCAGGGCCGACAGCGAGCGGCAAGTCCGCCATCGCGCTGAGCGTCGCGCGGCGGATCGGCGGCGTTGTCATCAACGCGGACTCGATGCAGGTCTATCGCGAACTGCCGGTCCTGACCGCGCAGCCTGAGGCGGAGGATCTGGCCGGCGCCTCGCACGACCTCTACGGATTCGTTCCGGCGTGCGAGGCCTATTCGGTCGGCCAGTGGATTGGCGACATGGAGGGAGCGCTCAATCGTGCCCGGGCGGCCAAGCTCGTGCCCGTCGTCACGGGTGGAACCGGACTCTATTTCAAGGCGCTGCTGGAAGGGCTTTCTCCCGTTCCGGACATTCCGGAAGAGGTCCGCAAGCACTGGCGGGTCAGGGCTGGCACGCTCGCTCCCTCAGAGCTGCATGGCGAACTGGCGGCCAGGGATCCGGTCATGGCCGAAAGGCTGCGTCCTTCCGATCCGCAGCGGGTGGTACGGGCGCTGGAGGTGGTCGAGGCGACTGGCGTTTCGCTGGCCAAATGGCACGAACAGCCGGGAACTCCGCTTATCAGTCCAGCTTCCGCGCGGCTGATCGTGGTGTCGCCGCCACGGGAGCTGCTGCGCCAGCGCATCGACACGCGCTTCGCGGAAATGGTGGAAAAGGGCGGGCTGGCGGAGGCAGAGCGGGCCATGGCGATGCACCTCGATGCGACACTTCCAGCCATGCGCGCCCTGGGATTGAGGCCTCTCCTCGCCAGCCTGCGCGGGGAAATACCGCTTGAAACCGCGATTTCGCAGGCGCAGGCGGAGACGAGGCAATATGCAAAGAGGCAATCCACCTGGCTGAAAGGAAATATGATTTCGTGGAAATGGTTCCATGAGAAAGATTCAGAAAGGTTGAGGGCGGATATTTTGTCGTTTATTGATGCTTGAGTGTTGACCCCCGGTACCACCGGGGATAGGTTGCGCGACCTGTCCGCGGCCCGCCAGGGGGCTGGCGGGTGCTTGCCGCCGGTCGGCGGTTCGAAAGCGGGCAGGATACCTGAAATGGCCTTGGCGCAATTGCCGCGAGCCGGCAGGCGTCATCGACTGGAGAGTTGGCTATGGCACGTATGATGACAGGCGCCGAAATGGTGCTGAAGGCCCTGGGCGATCAGGGCGTCGAACATCTGTTCGGTTATCCCGGCGGCGCCGTATTGCCCATTTACGACCAGCTCTACCAGCAGAATGCCATCGAGCACATTCTGGTGCGCCACGAGCAGGGGGCGGTGCATGCGGCCGAAGGCTATGCCCGCTCGACCGGCAAGGTTGGCGTGGTGCTGGTAACATCGGGGCCGGGCGCGACCAATGCCGTCACCGGCCTCACCGACGCACTGATGGATTCCATACCGATCGTCTGCATCACAGGGCAAGTGCCAACCCACCTGATCGGCAATGACGCCTTCCAGGAATGCGACACGGTCGGCATCACGCGCCCCTGCACCAAGCATAATTACCTGGTGAAGGACGTGGCGGACCTGTCCCGCGTTTTGCATGAGGCCTTCTATGTGGCCCGGAGCGGGCGTCCGGGTCCGGTTGTTGTCGATATTCCCAAGGACGTGCAGTTCGCCAGCGGCGAATACACCGGTCCGTCGAACGTCCGACACAAGACGTACCGTCCGCAGCTCACCGGCAACCAGGAGTCGATCCGCAAGGCGGTGGACCTGCTGGCGGGAGCGAAGCGTCCCCTGTTCTACACCGGCGGCGGTGTTATCAATTCGGGCGCGGTGGCGAGCCAGCTGCTGCGCGAATTTGTCCGGCTGACCGGTTTTCCGATCACATCGACGCTGATGGGCCTTGGCGCCTATCCGGCCGCGGGCAAGAGCTGGCTCGGCATGCTCGGCATGCACGGCACCTACGAAGCCAATCTTGCGATGCATGACTGCGACGTCATGCTGTGCGTCGGCGCGCGCTTCGACGACCGCATCACCGGACGCCTGGACGCATTCTCACCGGGCTCGAAGAAAATCCACATCGACATCGACCCGTCCTCGATCAACAAGAACGTGCATGTGGACGTGCCGATCATCGGCGACGTGGCGCATGTGCTCGAAGAAATGATCAACGTCTGGAAAGCGCGATCGGCCATGCCCGACAAGGCGGCGCTGAAGGCGTGGTGGAAGCAGATCGACGGCTGGCGCGGGCGCGACTGCCTTAGCTACAAGAACCGCAAGGACGTCATCATGCCGCAATATGCGATCGAGCGGCTGTATGAGCTGACGAAGGACAAGGATACCTACATCACGACGGAAGTCGGCCAGCATCAGATGTGGGCGGCGCAGTTCTATCGTTTCGAGGAGCCGAACCGGTGGATGACCTCGGGCGGCCTCGGCACCATGGGCTATGGCCTGCCGGCGGCGGTGGGCGTGCAGAAGGCGCATCCGAAGTCGCTGGTTATCGACATCGCGGGCGAGGCCTCGGTGCTGATGAACATGCAGGAGATGTCCACGGCGGTTCAGTACGATCTGCCGATCAAGGTATTCATCCTCAACAACGAGTATATGGGCATGGTGCGCCAGTGGCAGGAACTACTGCATGGCGGACGCTATTCGCACAGCTACACCGCGGCGCTGCCGGATTTCGTCAAGCTGGCGGAAGCCTATCAATGCGTCGGCATTCGCGCGGAAAAGCCATCCGAACTGGATGACGCCATAAAGGAGATGATCGCCTGTCCCAAGCCGGTGATCTTCGACTGCCGCGTGCACAAGCTCGCCAACTGCTTCCCGATGATCCCGAGCGGGCAGGCGCACAACCAGATGCTGCTGGGCGACGAGGCGGGCGAGGAAGATATCGGCTCGGCCGTGTCCGACGAAGGCAAGGTTCTGGTCTAGGCCCACGCCCTCCGCGAGCGGCCCAACACAGGCAAGCACGATGAACGCACAAGACAAGACGGCTGGTTCGGCCTATTTCATGGCCGAGCAGAGCAAGGTGATCGAGAGCCACACGCTCTCGGTGCTCGTTGACAACGAGCCGGGCGTGCTGGCGCGCGTGATCGGGCTGTTCTCCGGGCGCGGCTACAACATCGATTCCCTCACCGTCTCGGAAACCGAGCACTCGGCGCATCTCTCCCGGATCACCATCGTCACCAAGGGCACGCCCATGGTGATCGAGCAGATCAAGCATCAGCTGGAAAGGCTGGTGCCCGTCCACGGCGTCACCGATCTGACCGTCGCCGGGTCGCCGCTGGAGCGCGAACTGGCTCTGGTCAAGGTGGTGGGCAAAGGCGAGAAACGCGTCGAGGCCCTGCGCCTGGCGGAAGCGTTCCGCGCGCAGGTGCTCGATGCCTCCACCGAGCATTTCGTCTTCGAGATCACCGGCCGCCTCAACAAGATCGAGCAGTTCATCGTGCTGATGCAGCCGCTCGGCCTGGTCGAGGTGGCGCGGACGGGCGTCGCCGCTATCCGGCGCGGCAAGGAGCCGATGTAGCCGCTAGCGCGTGCCGCCGGAGAAATTGACGAGGAACACCAGCATCGAGGCGATCAGCATCAGCGACCCCACGACCGCCGGCAGGATCGTGGTTCCAGCGTTGGCAACAGGGATGCCTGCGAAGAATATCGGGGCGCCGATAGCTGAAAGGTAGAAGTGGACCTTGGTGAGGGGTTTGGAGGCGAGTTCGGGATAGACCTTGTAGATGATCCCGAACAGGGCGAGGGAGGCCCAACCAAGAAGATTGATGTGGGCATGGACGTGGGCGTGGGTGAAATCCTGGTTCACGCCCATCCAGAAACCAAGGCACATACCCAGCAGGGCATAGGCAGCAGCCATCAGGATGAACCAGCGATCGACATTCTTCATGTTTTCCTCCCGTTCCGGAATTGAGGCGGCGGAAGATATACGGTCGATCTGGAGGTGTCACGGAGGGATTAATCGCGGTTTTCCGGGGTTTTCCGGGCCGCGACAGGGTGTCCCGGCAAGCCTAAGCGCTTGCCATCGAGGCCACGTGACGTCACAAAGCGGGCCGCAACGTCTCATTTAACGCAACCAAGCACGCCCGGACAGGGCGTCGAATCCTAGGGGGCAGTTCATGCGCGTTTATTACGATCGCGATGCCGATCTCAATCTCATCAAGTCGAAAAAAGTGGCCGTGGTGGGCTATGGCTCGCAGGGACATGCGCATGCATTGAATTTGCGTGATTCCGGCGTCAAGGACGTCGTCGTGGCGCTGCGGGAGGGATCGGGTTCGGCGAAAAAGGCGCAGGGGGAAAAGCTGAAGGTGATGAGCGTTGCCGACGCCGGCAAGTGGGCAGACGTGGTCATGATGCTGACGCCCGACGAGCTGCAGGCGGAAATCTGGCGCGATCATCTTAAGGGTTCCATGCGCAAGGGAACGGCGCTGTTCTTCGCCCACGGACTCAATGTGCATTTCAACCTGATCGAGCCGCGCTCCGACATGGACGTTTGCATGGTGGCGCCCAAGGGGCCGGGCCACACGGTGCGCGCGGAATACAAGCGGGGCGCGGGCGTGCCTTGTCTCATGGCCATCGCCCAGGATTCCACCGGCAATGCCCACGACCTGACGCTATCCTATGCTGCGGCGATCGGCGGCGGCCGTGCAGGCATCATCGAGACCAATTTCCGCGAGGAATGCGAAACCGACCTGTTCGGCGAGCAGGCGGTGCTGTGCGGCGGCCTGGTGGAGCTGATGCGCAATGGCTTCGAGACGCTGGTCGAGGCAGGCTATGCGCCGGAGATGGCCTATTTCGAATGCATCCACGAGGTAAAGCTGATCGTGGACCTGATCTACGAGGGCGGCATCGCCAACATGAACTACTCCGTCTCCAACACGGCGGAATATGGAGAGTATGTTTCGGGACCGCGGGTCGTAAACGAGTCGAGCCGGCAAGCGATGCGCGAGGTGCTGCGCGACATCCAGACCGGCAAGTTCACCAAGGACTGGATGCTGGAGAACCGCGTCAACCAGACCAGCTTCAAGGCCATGCGTGCGGCCTGCGAGGCCCATGACGTGGAAGAAGTGGGCAAGCGCCTGCGCGCCATGATGCCCTGGATCTCCGAGCGGGCGATGGTGGACAAGTCGAAGAACTAGTGTTCGCCGATCGCGGACAGAAAAAAGGCGCGGGAGCCGATCCCCGCGCCTTTTTCCGTTCAGGGGAGGGCGGCGGCTCCTAGTAGCGTGAACCGCCGAAGTGGTAAGTGAGACGCGCACGGACAACGGTGAAGTCGAGATCGTCACGGGCGAAGGCGCCGACGCGGTTGTCGTCGTCGAAGGCGTAATAGAGACCCTCGACGCCAGCGCTGACATTGTCGGTCAATTTCAGCTCGACGCCGCCGCCGCCAGCGAAGCCGACTTCGGACGAGCTGTCGTTGAAGGTGGCGCCGTTGGCCAGGACAAAGGTCTGGTCGGCGTCGATGAAGGCCACGCCCGCGGTGCCGTAGACCAGCCAGCGCGGTCCAAGCGCCAGACCGAGGCGGCCACGGATACTGGCGAGGTAGTCAATGCGGTCCGCGAAGCTGATGTCGCCCTCGATGCCATAGACGACATTTCCGGGCTGCCAGTTGCGGCCGAGATGAATGCCGCCGATGAAATCGTCGTCGCCATCGAGGACGCCGCCGGCGTGACCGCCCAGATACCAGCCGGCCCATGACGCAGGGGGCAGGGGCGCGGGCACCGCGGCAGGCTTGTAGGTGTATTTCGGGCCACCGAGGTCGGCGGCCAGAGATGAGCCGGCCATGGGCGCGGAAAGCGCGGCCAATGCCCCAGCCACTGTCAGAATACGTGTGAACTTCCCCGTCATTACCTCTACTCCGGTTCTTGTGTTGCCTCTGCCGGATGCGCCGCACAGGCCGGCGGCCGATATCCCGGCTTCATGGGGCCTATCGGGCGCGGATTTCTTGACGTCAGTGTGTTGTGGGCAAGGCCGTTTGCTGACGGCTTGGTGGCGGAAGCGTTGCCAGAAAAAGGCGCGAAAAAGGCGGCGTCAGCGCCCGGTCAGCTTTACTGCGGCTTTGATGGCCTGCAGGCGCGTGCTGAAACGATGGGCAGGCGTAATTCGCTGAAGCACTTTCAGTCCTTCCAGGGTTTTCAGCGCGGTTCCCGCCAGTCCGGCGACAATGCAGACGACATTCTGTTCGGCCGCCTGTTCGAGCAGCGCATCCACCGTCAGCGCCATGGAAGTGTCCATGTGCGCGGTATCGGTGAAATCGTAGACGATAACCGAGTGCCCCGTTGCCTCGGCGCTGACCATGTTCGCGAATTCCCGCGCCGAGGCGTAGGAGAAGGAGCCGCGGAGCCTGATGACGGCGACGCGGCCATCCACCTTTTTCAACAACCGCAACTCCTTGCCGGTGAGTTCGTCCTTACCGTTCGTCAGGGCGAGCTTGGTGACGCCCTTCAGCTCCTCGCGCTCCATCCACCGCGCAGTGACGAAACTCGCGAGAATGATGCCGACCGCGACCGCGGTGATCAGATCCACGAATACGGTCAGCAGGAACGTCACGGTCATGACGAACAGCTTGTCGCGCGGGGCGTTCCGCATGCGGCGCAGATAAGCCCAATCGATGATGTCCCAGCCGACCTTGAGCAAAATGCCGGCGAGGGCGGCATGGGGCACGCGCTCCGCCAGCGGTCCAAGACCGAGGACCAGTGCGAAAAGGATGGATGCATGAATGGCGCCTGAAAGCGGTGTCGTACCGCCTGCGCGGACGTTGACGACCGTGCGCATGGTGGCGCCTGCGCCAGGCAGCCCGCCGATGAGCCCGGCGATCACATTGCCTATGCCTTGGCCGACGAGTTCCCTGTCGGAATTGTGGCGCGTGCGGGTGATTGTATCTGCAATCAGTGACGTCAGGAGGCTGTCGATGGAGCCGAGCAGGGCAAGCGTAAACGCACCCTGGACGACCCGCGGCAGATTGCCAGCGACAATGTCAGGCATGACCAGCGCCGGCAAACCGGTGGGCACGTCGCCGATTACCGGTGCCTCGGGGACCAGGAACAAGCCGGCAAGAGTGCCGAGGATCAGTGCGGCGAGCGGCGGGGGGACAATGGTCCTGAGACGTCCGGGCCAGAACAGCATGATCGCAAGCGCAAGGGAGGCAACCGCCAGTGCGTCGGCATTCAGTGAGGCTGGTATTCCGGGCCAGGCGAGAATGGCGCCTACCGGGCCTCCAGCCGCCGTCGGCAGTCCGAAGAACGGCAGGGTCTGAATAAGAATGAGGATAACGCCAATGCCCGTCATGAAGCCGGAAACGACGCTGTAGGGCGTGTAGGCGATGTAGCGGCCGAGCCGCAAGAGACCGAAGACGATCTGCATAACGCCGCCAAAAAAGACTATCGTGAAGGCTTCGGCGAGGTTGCCCGAGTGCTGGGCGACGATGGCACCCATGACCACGGTCATGGGACCGGTGGGACCTGAGACCTGGGCGGGCGTGCCGCCGCACACGGCGGCGAAAAAGCCGACCGCGATGGCGCCGTAGAGCCCGGCGATCGCTCCAGCGCCAGAGGCGACGCCGAAGGCCAGTGCCAACGGCAGCGCGACGACGGCTGCAGTCAGTCCGCCGAATATATCGCCGCGCAGGCTTTGCAGATCCAGTCGGAACATCAGGAGACGCGCCCCCGGGGCCGGACCTCACAGGGCACGACCGTTCCATCCGCCTATCACCGGGGGGCGGACGAAACAAGATGCCGCAGGGATGGCAAATCGACGCCGGACCGGTGGCGGCCGGCCGACTGCGCTCAGGCTGCGATGCCGGCCTTGTCCATATATTTGAACCGCATCGACTTGAAGCCTTCGACTGCCTCGCGCAGGGTCTTGACGGCCTCGTCGGCATCCGTGACCGGCTTGCCGTCCTTCATCACATGCTGCCGCAGCAATCGGCAGGTTTCCATCATTGCCTCGGCCGGGTCTCCCCCGGCCTTCATGGTCATGAAGAAAATCTTGTTCATCGGGTTGCAGTGAATGCCATAGCCGGCGGAGGGCGAGGCCAACCAGTTGAGTTCCTCGCCGGACTGGGCCCGGCGCAAGATGGCACGATTCAGGCGGCTGGCGGGTCCGGTGTCGCCTATGTCCTTCGCATCGCGCAGATGCGCGATCTGGCCGGCCTGGATGGCGCAACATACCAGGTTGACGAGCTTGGAGAAGGAGATGCCGTCCATGCCTTTCGATGCCGCCAGGTCGGAGATGCTCCGCGGTCCCTTCTCCAACTGCTTCAGCAGCGCGGCATGGGGCTCCTTCTCCATGGTGAAGCGCCGGTTGCTGTTCTCGAACTCGTTGGAATAGCTGTCCGGCGCGCCAAGCAGGGTGATCTGCACATTGTTGAGTCGACCAAGCAGGTCGACGCCGGGGAGCTTGCGCGGACCGCGAATGAAGATGTCCTTGCGGAACGAGTTGTCGATTACATAGTCCTTGATCTGCTCGCTGATGACCGGATCGGGAATATTCTCAATGATGTCGCCATACTGTTTCTCGAACTCCGCCAGCAGGGTCATGCTGGCTAGGTCGGCGGACGCGGCATAGGTCAGGCGCGCGTCGGACAGGTTCTCGCAAATATCGGACAGGAAGGACGGGGACCAGTTCTCGTTGAGATACTCATGAGCGAAATAGGCGGTCGATTGCTTCTTGAGGCCGCCGTGACGTTTCTCAACCTTTGGATGCGACTTGAAGAATTCAGCGCCCTTTTCGATCAGGCGGTCGGTCAGCGTCATGACGTCGGCGATGCGGGAAAGGCTGTCGCCCGACATGAAACGATGCAGGTCAAAATACAGCTTCTGCAGCGGCAGGGCCGAGGCGCTTCCGGGCAGGGCATTGTAGCTCATGTAGAAGGCGCCGCCGGCGCGCAACCGCGCATTGACGATTGCCACGATCTGGTCGCGCACATCCTGCGACACCCATGACCACACCCCATGCATGGTGATGTAGTCGAATTGAGGGATATCGCGCATGGCGAGAAATTCGTCGAAGCCGACATCATGGAAATGGATGTTCGTCAGGCCCGCCTCGTTGGCCAGATCCCTGGCCGCGGCAATGTGGTCGGGCATGAAATCGACCGCGTGCACCGTCATTTCGGGGTGGCAGGCGGCGACTATGTTGGCGGTAAAGCCGTGACCGCAGCCGAGTTCGCAATAGCTCATGTTCTCATGGCGGACGGGTGGGACTATGCCGCTGCGCAACAGCGCCAGATCGATGAATTGCGGAGTCTGCTCGATGAAGTGGAGGCACAGATAGGGAATGTCGGACATATAGCCCCGATTCCAGGATGCCATTTTCAGCCTCACGATGCCCGGTTGCGGATTGGCGCACCATAAAATCTGATTCTCGCGCGAGGCGCGAAAGGAAAAGGGCGGCCGGATTTCCCGTGCCGCCCTCAATCTTTGCCGTCTCTTGCCGCCGTAGCGGCTACGAAATCCCGGCTACTTGATGCCGAGCATCTCCTTGGCCTCCCCCAGGGTCTTGACGGAAGCCGCATGATCGCCGGCCTTGTGCTGCTCCTCGCCCTTGGCGCGCAGCTCGGTGACCTTGGCCTTGTCGGCGTCACTCAGCGTTGCGGTCTTCATCGCCTCGTCGATGGCGGACATATCCTTGGGGCAATGGAACGCAAAGGCGGGTGTAGCCATTCCTACTGCAAGTGCAGCGATAATCAGTGTCTTGCGCATCGGATTTCCTCCTGAATTGCGGATGAGGCCAGTATAGCAGATTGCCGCCGCTGTGGGCTCTTGCACTCTGGCTGTGCAATCCGCCTGAAATGAGGTTATGTCCTGCCCCGGCCAGAGGGCCAGGCGGATTCCGGCATGGTGAATCGGAGAGTAAGCATGAGCCGACGTTTCCATACGCTCGACGTATTTGCCGACAAGGCGCTGGAGGGCAATCCGCTGGCGGTGGTTCTCGACAGCGAGGGCCTCGACGGCAAACGGATGCAGGCCATTGCGGGCGAATTCAACCTGTCGGAGACCGTCTTTGTGATGCCGCCCGCAAATCCCGCCCATTCGGCGAAGATCCGCATTTTCACTCCCTCGAACGAGCTGCCCTTCGCGGGGCATCCGACGGTGGGCACGGCCATCCTGCTGGCGACGCTGAAATCGAATGGCAAGGGCAGCGCCGACGATGCCATCGTCGTGCTCGAGGAGGCCGTGGGACCGGTGCGCTGTGGAGTGAAGCTGAAACCGGGCAAGGCGCCTTTCGCCGAGTTCGACGCGCCACGCGTGGCCGAGCCGGCAGGTGATCCCGCGCCGCTCGACAGGCTGGCGGCCGCCCTTTGCCTTGCACCCAACGAGATCGGCTTCGAGAACCACAAGCCGACCCGGTTTACTGCCGGCGTTCCCTACACTTTCGTTCCCGTGCGGGATCTGAAGGCGATGGCCCGGGCGGATGTGGCCAGGCAATACTGGCAAGAGGCTTTCGGCCATGACGCCCATGCCGCGGCGTTCCTGTATTGCCGCGAGACCGTGCAGGCCAACTCGGACTTTCACGGCCGCATGTTCGCGCCGCAGGTGATTGCCAAGGAAGACCCGGCCACGGGATCGGCTGTGGCCGCCTTCACGGGGGTCGCGCTCAAATTCGATGCCCCGCCGGATGGCCTAAACAAGTGGATCATCGAACAGGGCTTCGAGATGGGGCGACCGAGCATCATCTATCTCGAAGCCGAGACAAAGGGCGGAAAACTGCGCACGACCCGCATCGGCGGCCATGCGGTGCTACTGCAGTCGGGCACGATCGACCTGTGACCGCCAATTGGGGCGCAAGTCCAGAGGCTTGCGCAGTGCAGCCTGGCCCTTTACAGTCTGGCCCGTTCGCAAGGCCGCGTTAACGAAGGCCTGCCAGACTGATGTGCGACGCGGGCTGCGCCCGCGACGGATGAGACCGATGAAGACTGGACTGTCCAGAAGGCCAAAGGCCATTGCCGCCTGGATCGACCGGGACGCCCGGACGGCGGCCATTCGGGCATTCCTGTTTCTGGCTATCGGCCTGCTGGCCGCACAGATCCTCCTTCTTACCAGCCCCTAGGCATCGGCGGTCCTGCGCAAGAGCGGCGGGACGGGCGCTTAGGGGATTTCAGCACAGACACCAGACAAGCTGATTCGCCGCCTGTCCGTGATAGACTGGCGCAAAGACGGGAAGGACCAACGGAATGACACGTTCCAGCAAGACAGCCGGCAAGGGCGCTGCGAAGAGCGCCGACGACGGCCACATATTCATATTCGACACTACGCTGCGCGACGGTGAGCAATCGCCCGGTGCCTCGATGACGCTGGAGGAGAAGCTCCAGGTCGCGGAGGTGCTGGACGAGATGGGCGTCGATATCATAGAGGCCGGTTTTCCGATCGCTTCCAACGGCGATTTCCAGGCCGTGAGCGAGATCGGCAAGATCGTGCAGAAGGCGGTCGTTTGCGGCCTGTCGCGCGCCGGCTTCAAGGACATCGACCGGGCCGGTGAGGCGCTGGCCCACGCCAAGCGGCCACGCATTCACACCTTCATCTCCACCAGCCCCGTCCACATGAAGTACAAGCTGCAGATGGAGCCGGGCGCTGTGCTGGACGCGGTGACGAAGAGCGTGCAGCGCGCGCGCCAGTACACCGACAACGTGGAGTGGTCGGCGGAAGACGCCACGCGCACGGAGCATGATTTCCTGTGCCGTTGCGTAGAGGCGGCGATCAAGGCCGGGGAGACGACGGTCAATATACCCGACACCGTCGGATACACGGTGCCGGACGAATATCATGCTCTCT
>JAYZVT010000375.1:0-5984 GCA_036155355.1 Pseudomonadota bacterium | reverse complement strand
TAGACCCGGCCGCGCTGTCGCCGCGCAGCCGGCTCATTATGACCTATGCGTTGTGCGGTTTCGCCAATTTCGGCTCGCTCGGCATCATGATCGGCGGACTGGTGGCCATCGCCCCGTCGCGCCGCTCCGAGATTGTCAGCCTGGCACTGCGTACCCTCGTCTCTGGAACGCTGGCGACGATGCTTACCGGCGCGATTGTCGGCGCGATGACGCCCGCCTAGCGTGCTCCAGTTCGCCCGACATGGGAAAGTCCGCGATCTCCTCGATGCTTGTCGGCACCGGCAGCTTGGTTGAGCCGTAGCGCAGTATCAGCTCCGCGAAAGCCAACAGCAGGATCGCACCCGACAGCAGGATCACCGTCATGTTGGCAACGTGCTCCACGTTCAGCACTTCGATCATCATGCGCGTGAGCGCTGTGATCGCCACGTAGATGAGGAAGCGCACCGGCATCCGGCTGGTCTTGAAGTAGATGCCGACCATGGCGCCGAGTTCCAGGTAGATGAACAGCAGCAGGATGTCGCCCACGCCCGCGTGGCCGGCCTTGACCATGCCGAAGAACGCCACTACGGCGGACCACACCGTCGCCCCGCCGATCGCGAACAGCGCCAGCAGGTGGAACACCTTGACCAGCACCGTGCCGACGGTGTCGGCATGGCTCTCGAATTCGCTGAAGCCCTTTTGCATCATGCACCCCCGTTCGCCGCGACCCGCGAAGCCGCGAGCGACAAGGAATAGCGCAGCATCCACTGCCGTCAAATGCGATTATTCAGCCAGGGCATACCAGGTGTAGGCGACGATCAGCGCCGGAAGCGCCGAATAGACCGTCGCGAGCACGGCAGCGCGAGGGGCAAGCGCGATGGCCGGGAACAGCGCATCGCCGTCATTGGCGATGGCGTTGCCGAGCTGGGCGGAGAGCGGGATTGCCCCTGCCACGTAGAGTGTCGTCACCACGATCTGCGGCCCGCAACCCGGAATAAAGCCGATAAGGATGGCGACAAGCGGTACGAAGGGCGCCCAGACCTGCAGCCAGTGTTCGATGCCGCTGCCCGCGAAATGCACGCCCAACTCGTAAGCCAGGAAACCCATCACCACCCAGCTGGTGACGAAATTGGTGTCCTTGACCACCCGTTCGGCGGTCCCCAAGCTGACGCCGTCGATGCTGCTCTGGCCCACATGGGCGTTGCCCGTGCGACCTGAGGCCCACATGACCAGGCAGAGGACGCCCGCCAGCGCCCCAAACCACCATGTCGGATTGAACTCGGCCAGCGAACCAAATACGGCATCGGTGTCGAATTGCATCGCGACGAACAGGCCGATGACCGCGCCCGGGGCGGCCAGCCACACCCACAGCCTTTCGCTGGCCCGCGCCAGGAGTGGCCGGTCGTCCCGCGCCTTCTCCGGCAACTCCGCGCAAACTGGCCCTCCGGTTTCGGCATCCTTGTGACGCATGAAATCGGGACCGTGTATGGCGTCAATAAACCAGCCGCTGAGCGTGCCGATGACGAAACCCATGGCCATGATGCCCAGTCCAGTCAAAGGCTCCCGCGCCAGCAGCAGGAAGGCGGCGTCGCCCATGGTCGCGATCAGCACTGCGACCACCGACCCGAAGCTGACCAGGCCACGCGTGTATTGCGTCACCACGATGATCGCGCCGCCGCAGCCCGGCGTGGCTCCAAGCAGCGCCGAGATCGGCGCCTGCAGCCAGCGCGCACGCGCCATCGCCTGTCCAAGGTCGAAGCGGAAGGACTTCTCGAACACATAGACCAGCGCCAGCGTCGCCGCGACGATGACCGTCACCTGCAGATAGGCATCGGAGATGGCCTGCAGCACGATGGTCCGCAATTCGGGATCGCTGGCGGCCAGCGCAAACAGCGCCCCCACGACCAGCAGGCGCACGCCGTTCCTCGGCCAGCGCAGGCCGAGATCCTGCAACATCCGCCGCCCGGTCTTGAGTACCAGTTCCGTCATCCGTCCCTTCCGGCCCCGCAAGGAGCACATCCGGTCCGCCCCCATAGGCAAACCGGCCTGATGATCTGAAATGAATATAGGAACTATTTGCAATTAAGGCAACACCAGGATGTCGTTGGGGAGGGCCGGGCAGCGAACGGTTGCAAGCAATTGGCCCCCTCGGCCACACTCACCGCGTGGAAACGGGCGCGGAAAACAGGCCGGAAACGACTGGCGAGACCGGCAACGGGCGGGGCGTCCACGCCTTCATCGACCTGCGCAGCCCATATTCCTGTCTGGCGATCACCCCTTTCCGGGACGCCATGCGCAACGCCGGCGCCCGGGTGACCTGGCACCCTTTCGCAATCGATATCGAGGCCACCTATGGAGCGCCGGGGAGCCGGTCGCCACGCGAGGAGCGGAAAACAAAGTATCTCTATATGGACGTTCGCCGCATCGCCGCCGGGCGCGGTCTTGTCATTCGCGGCCCGCTCCGCATCTACGGCGCAGCCCTTGCGCACATGGGCCTGGTGTTCGCACGTGAGCACGGTATTCTCGACGCCTACGTGGATGCCATCTATGCGCGCTTCTTCTCGCGCGCCATTGACATTGAGCGGCCTGACGAGGTTGCCGCCGCCGTCGCCGCGGCCGGTGGCGATGCCGAGGCTTTTCTCGCCTATTTGGACGACCAGGGACCCGCCGAACTTGACCGGGAAACCCGCTTCGCGGAGGAACTGGGCGTCTTCGGCGTGCCTACTTTCGTTCGCGCTGGAGAACTGTTCTGGGGCCTCGACCGGATTCCCCTGCTGGCGTCGCGCATTGTCGCTGCGGACTGAGCACTCACTCCGTTCCCACGGTCCCTGTGCCCGCCCTGACCGGTCGGCCGTCCATGAAGTGAATGCCACACTCGCTCTTGTCGCTGCCGCGCCAGCGCCCTGCTCTGTGATCCTCCCCGGCCGCGACCGGCGTGGTGCAGGGCGCGCAACCAATCGAAGTGAAACCCTTCTTCACCAGCGGATGCGCCGGCAGATCATGCGCCTTCATATATTCAGCAATGCGCGCGCCGTCCCAGCCGGCGAGCGGATTGATCTTCACCTGATCGCCGTCCATTTCAAACAGGGGCATCCCGGCCCGCAACCCGCCATGCATGCGCTTGCGGCCCGTGATCCAGGCTGAAAAGCCGTTGAGGGAGCGCTGCAGCGGCAGCACCTTGCGGATCCAGCAACACGCTCGTGGGTCGCGGCTCCAGAGGTCGCCATTCAGATCGTCCCGGCCCGCGTCGGACCGGTCCGGCCGCTCGTCGCGCACATCCGCAAGGCCCAGCCGTTCCACCAGCAGCTCGCGATAGGCGAGCGTCTCGCCGAACAGCTTGCCGGTGTTCAGGAAGATGACCGGCGTGCGCCGGTCGATGCCGGCAACCATGTGCAACAGCACTGCCGATTCCGCGCCGAAGGAAGAAACCAGGGCGACGCGGCCCCGGAACACACGCAGGATCAGCGGCTCAAGCAGTGCGCGTCCATCAAGTCCGCCATAGGCTTCAGCAACCCTGGCGACAAGCCTGCTGGTCTCCGCTTCCTCCGGAACGATGACGTGCTGGTCCAGCATGTTTACCGATCTTCCTGCCGGCCGGTCGCCGTTCCCGGGACTACCGCGTCCTCAGCCCTTGGGCTGCGGCACGATCCGCAGATAGGGCTTTGGCGCCTTCCAGCCACCGGGGAACTTCTTCTTCGCGTCATCGTCGGACACTGCCGGAACGATGATCACGTCGTCGCCCGATTTCCAGTTCACCGGTGTCGCCACCTTGTGCTTGGCGGTAAGCTGCAAGGAGTCGATGACCCTCAACACCTCGTCAAAGTTGCGTCCGGTGCTCATGGGATAGACGAGGATCAGCTTGATCAGCTTGTCTGGACCAATGACGAACACGTTGCGCACTGTCTGGTTGTCCACGGCAGTGCGGCCCTCCGACGTGCTGCCTGCATTTGCCGGCAGCATGCCGTAGAGTTTCGAGACTTTCAGTTCGGTATCGCCGATCATGGGATAGTTCGGCGCGGCGCCCTGCGTCTCCTCGATGTCCTTGGCCCACTTGGAGTGGTTGTCCACCGGATCGACGCTGAGGCCGATAATCTTCGCATTGCGTTTGTCGAATTCCGGCTTGATGCGGGCCATGTAGCCGAGTTCGGTGGTGCAGACCGGTGTGAAGTCCTTGGGATGCGAAAACAGCACGCCCCAGGAATCCCCGAGCCAGTCATGGAACTTGATCTTGCCCTGCGTCGTTGTCGCCTCGAAATCAGGCGCCTTGTCGCCCAGCTTGAGCGTCATTTCTTCCTCCATCAGCAATTCGGGTCGCGCGGGCCGCACAGTTGTCCGCTGTGACAGCTGTGGTCCCGGCCCGCAACTGCCAGCTAAGCCCTGGCCAGCGGCGCGTCAACGGACATGAAATATTTTTCTATGATACCGGGGCGATTTCCGAGATTAAAGCAAACGTATTCCAATTTTATCCCAATCAAGGGTATGAAATTCATCGCCTTGCACACCTGAAGCCGCTTGCCACGCTCCGCGTCAGGCGTAACTCCGCTCGTCCTCAATCACTTTGCCGTCATTGGGCAGCGACCCGGGAGGAACGATCTCTACGACGCCCTTCAGTTTTGTGACGCCCTGCAGGGTCTCGCTGACCCTTTCGGCAAGTCCGGTCTGAAGGGTCCCCTCGGCCCTCAGGGTCATCGCGTCCTGCGCGCCCTCGCGCTTCACCACCAGCCGCAAGCGCTTCAGTTCCGGATGACGGCGTGCGATTTCGGCCACCATTTCAGGACGCACGAACAACGCCTTGACCTTGGTCGCCTGGTCGGCACGGCCGAGCCAGCCCTTGATGCGCTTGTTGGTGCGCCCGCAGGGCGAGGCGCCGGTCATCACTGCCGACAGGTCGCCCGTGGCCAGGCGGATCATGGGGTAGTCGGGATTGAGCGATGTCACCACTACTTCACCAACTTCGCCGTCGGATACGGGATCGCCGGTTCCCGGCCGCACGATCTCCAGGATGATGCCCTCGTCCACTACCATTCCCTCCGCCGCTTCCGATTCGTAGGCAATGAGACCGACCTCGGCGATGCAATAGCATTGCAGGCAGTTGATGCCTCGATCCGCATAGCCCTGGCGCAAGGCCGGGAACAGCGCACCTCCCGAGACCAGAGCCCGCTTCAGCGAGGCGAGGTCCTTGCCCATCTGGGCGCCCGCGTCGAGCAGGGTCTTCAGATAATCGGGAGTTCCCGTGAATCCGCTGGGCCGGTAGTGGGCGATGGCTTCCACCTGCATCTCGGTATTGCCGATGCCTGCCGGCACCACGGCGCAGCCGATGGCCCGCGCACCCCCTTCCATGACAAAGGCGCCGGGCGACAGATGATAGGCGAAGGAATTGTGGACCACGTCACCCTTGCGGAATCCCGCCGCATGGAAGGCGCGCGCCGTGCGCCAGTAGTCGTCACCCTTGCCCTCTGGCTCGAAGATCGGACCCGGCGACATCAGCACACGGCCATACTCGCCGCACGGCCGCGTCGCCAGACCGCCGAAGGGTGGGTTCGCCGCCTGCAGCGCAGGAAGCTCGGACTTGCGCAGGACTGGAAGAGTGGCGAGAAGTTCACGCGATACGATGCTTGCAGGCTTGACCTCTGCCAGCCGCTCGCCCCAGCCCGACGCCTTCTTCCGCGCCTGCTTCAGCAGCACGATCAGATCAGCAAACTGCGCGCGCTCCCGGGCCGCCGGCCTGCGCGTCTCCAACTTGTCATAGTATTGATTCTTCAAACGAACCCTCCCCAACCCCGCGGTTCACCGCCGAGCTGAGGCAAGACTATCGCTCATCCCTGGACCTGGCAAAGGCGATAAAGCAACGGCCCCGCTTGGGGCTGGACGGGCTTCGGCCCGACCACCGGTCTAACCCTGCCGCTCCGCCGCCGCGCCGATTTCTTCCAACCAGCGCAGCGATCGCGCCAGGCCGCCGAAAGGAAAAATATGCAGGCCGATTTGGCCCATGCCCGGTTGGGCTA
>JAYZVT010000374.1:0-4139 GCA_036155355.1 Pseudomonadota bacterium | reverse complement strand
GACAAAGGCGTCTGCGTTCATTGCAAGGCAGATTTGACACGACTAATCAATCAACAGAACGCATTGCACTTCGACCACATGATTCCGTTGGCAAGAGGTGGAATGAACGACGTTACCAATCTTCAATTGCTCTGCAAGGCATGTAATCTCAGGAAATCACATCACGCAGTAGGATATTCTGCGGTCTACGAATCTTGGTACGAATATTAGAAACTACCAACCACCCCACCTCCTACCCGAACACCCGCTTGAAGATCAGGTCCACGTGCTTGGTGTGGTACTTGAGGTCGAACATGGCGCGGATGTCCTTCTCGGAGAGCGCCTTGCGCACCTCCTTGTCGGCGAGCAGCTCGGTGAGGAAGTCCGCCCCCTTGTCCCAGACCTTCATGGCGTTGCGCTGCACGAGGCGGTAGGCGTTCTCGCGCGACACGCCGGCTTGCGTCAGCGCCAGCATGACGCGCTGTGAATGCACCAGGCCGCCAAGGCGGTCGAGGTTGGCCTTCATGCGCTCAGGGTAGACGATCAGCTTGTCCACCAGGCCGGCGAGGCGGGCGAGCGCGAAGTCCAGCGTCACGGTGGCGTCGGGGCCGATCATGCGCTCGACGGAGGAGTGCGAGATGTCGCGCTCGTGCCACAGGGCGACGTTCTCCATGGCGGGCAGCGCATAGGCGCGCACCATGCGGGCAAGGCCGGTGAGGTTTTCCGACAGCACGGGATTGCGCTTGTGAGGCATCGACGACGACCCCTTCTGGCCGGGCGAGAAATATTCCTCCGCCTCCAGCACTTCCGTGCGCTGCAGGTGGCGTATCTCGATGGCGAGACGCTCCACCGAGGAGGCGATGACGGCCAGCGTGGCGAAATACATGGCATGGCGGTCGCGCGGGATGATCTGGGTGGAGACCGGCTCGGGCGCGAGGCCCATCTTCCTGGCCACATGCGCCTCCACGCGCGGGTCGATGGTGGCGAAGGTGCCCACGGGCCCGGAGATGGCGCAGGTGGCCACTTCCTTGCGCGCGGCTAGGAGACGCTCGCGGGCGCGGGCGAACTCGGCATAGGCCTGCGCCATCTTAAGGCCGAAGGTGGTCGGCTCGGCATGGATGCCGTGGCTGCGGCCGATGCAGATGGTCTTCTTGTGCTCCTTCGCGCGGCGCTTCAACGCCTTGAGCAGGCCGTCGAGGTCCTTCAGCAGGATGTCGGCGGCGCGCACGAGCTGCACGTTGAAGCAGGTGTCGAGCACGTCGGAAGAGGTGAGACCCTGATGGACGAAGCGCGCCTGCGGCCCCACATGCTCGGCGAGGCTGGTGAGGAAGGCGATGACGTCGTGCTTCACCTCGCGCTCGATCTCGTCGATGCGGGAGACGTCGAAGCCGCCCTTGTCGCGCACCGCCTTGGCCGCCGCTTTCGGGATGATGCCCAGCCTGGCCATGGCGTCGCAGGCATGGGCCTCGATCTCCAGCCAGATGCCGAAGCGGGATTCGGGCTCCCAGATGGCGGCCATTTCGGGACGGGTGTAGCGCGGGATCATGGGTGGCTCGGGCGTTGGCACGGGTGGGTCGAACGCAAGCGTGGTCTAACAGGAAGGCGGCTTCGGCTCAATCGCGGGCGCGCATTCGCGTTAACGCTCAATCGGCCTCGCGCGGGCCGACGACAGCGAGGATCAGCCCGGCGGCCAGGATCAGCCCGAGGATGGCGATATTCAGCGAACTGACGAGGAAGAAGACGAAGTTGTAGAAGCCGCCCAGCGACGTCCAGTAGATGCCGCCGAGGCTGATGTCGGTGCTGCCTGGGCTGGCGAGGTAGTTGCGGACCACGTCGAGCATGCCGCCGATGGCGCAGAAGACCAGCGCGAAGACGACGACGCCATAGAGGAACCGCACGACGAAACCGCGCCGCGCGGCGAAGCGCTGCAGCGCCCAGGCGGCAAGGCCGGCGACGGCGCCGGCCACGGCGCAGAGCTGCAGCGTCTGGCGCACCTGCTCGCTCATGATGCGGCCGGGCTGCATGTAGTCGGCCAGCAGCACCGCGGCGGTGGAAATGCCGAACACGCCGGCGAACAGCAGCGCCAGTATGACGCCGACGGCCATATTCAATCCGTTGTTCATCGAATCCCCCAAGGGCTCAGCCCGGCGCAGAATAGCCGCGATGGGTGTGTCGCCGCAATCGGCGAGCCTTGATCCGGCGGCTCACGGGAGCGCGCGGGTGACGGCGAGGAAGCGCCGGTCCGGTCCCTCGAAGCCGACCTGGAACAGGCTGAGGATGACGGCGGCGACGCGGGGTCCTTGCGCCGGCTCGTGGATGACCACGTCGGAAATGGCATAGCGCAGCGGGCAGCCCCGGCTCTCGGGCAGGGCCTTGTCGGCGTGCCACTCCACGGGCGCGCCCTGGGGCGGCGTCACCGTGAGGCGGAAGCCGGCGCTGCCCTCGGGGCTGAAGGTCACGCAATGGCCAGTGGCGGGAAAGGTGAGGGGTTGGAGCTGGAAGGTCCATGCCTCCGACAAGCTGAGGATGCGGCTGGCATTGGCGACGACCTTGTGCGGGTCGGCGCTCAGCTCGAAGGCGGGGTTGCTGGCCAGCACGCGGCCCGGATGGGTGATGAGCGTCTTCTTGAGGATGCCGGCGGCCTTGGCGATGGCGTCCCGGCGCGCCCATTTGATTTCGGCCTTCTCGTCCTGCAGCAGCACGCGCACGGGCGATCCCTCGACCCAGCTGTCGGTCGAGGTGTCGATGACGAAGATGTCCGCATAGGGGAAGCCGGAGCCGTCCTGCTGGCCATATTGCTCGAAGGCGAAATAGCGGCCATCGGGCGAGAAGCCGAGGATGACGCGCTCGGCATAGTCGCCGGCGAGCGATGGTGCTGCGGCGGCGACAAGGGCGAAGAACATGGCGGCGAGGCGGGCGGCGAGCGTGGCGGGGAGGCGCATCATCTGGCTCCTTTCGCGGCATGGAGATCGCGCCAGGCCGGCTTGTACCGGGGCTCGTCTTCGAAGGCGGCCGCTTCAAAGACGCCGCGCGCGGTGGCGCGGGCGAGCACGTTGGCGCAGGCCGAGCCGAGGCGGGCCAGGCTCATATAATCGACCTCGGCGTCCCTGCGGCATGTGGAGACGGCGAAGATGACATCTCCGTCGATGGGCGTGTTGACGGGATAGATGGCCCGGGCCAGCCCGGTATGGGCCATGATGGCCAGCCGGCGAAGCTGCGCCTTGTCGAGCCTGACATCCGTCGCGACAATTGCGATGGACGAATTCTGCGGCCCCGGACCGGCCTTCATGCGGATGTCGAGGTCCGCTGGCGAAAATTTCGTCGGCCATCCCCTGGCGCCGTATTCGCCGCCGATCTCGAAGGGCGCGGCCCAGAAATGGGGACCCTCGCCGATATTGACGACGCCGGCGGCGTTCACCGCGATGAGCGCACCGAGCGTGGCGCCGTCCTGCGTCACTTCGCTGGCGCTGCCAAGGCCGCCCTTGAGGTTCGCCGTGCTCGCGCCATAGCCCGCGCCGGCGGTGCCGAGTGCGAAGTCCGTTGAAGCCGCATCGCAAGCTTCACGGGCCAGCCGCTGATAGGGAGTCGAGTTTCCCCAGTCCGTATCGCCGCCATTGAGCAGGTCGAACAGGATTGCCTGGGGCACGATGGGCACCCGCGCGCCGCCGACCGAAAAGCCTATGCCGCGCTCGCGCAGCCAGCTCTGCACGCCAGTGGCCGCGTCCAGTCCGAAGGCGGAGCCTCCCGAAAGCACCACCGCATGGACCTCGTCGATCGCGCCGTCGGGCTCCAGCGCATGGCTTTCGCGGGTGCCGGGGGCGCCGCCACGCACGTCGATCGAGGCAGTCATGGGCGCGTCGGCGAGCAGCACGGTGACGCCCGAGCGCAGCCGCGCGTCATGGGCGTTGCCGACGCTGAGGCCGGGGACGTCGGTGATCAGGTTGGAGGGGCCGGTACGGTGCATCAGGCCTTGGTTGCGCTGCTTCGCTGGGGGAGCGCGACCATGCCACGCTGGAAGCGCCCGCGTCCATGCGCCGGGCAGCAAAAAGGCCCGCCCCCGGAGGGGCGGGCCCTGAATGCCAGTGAAACGCGGCCGATCAGTTGATCTGATCGTAGTTGCCGCCCTTCCACTCATAAAAGGCGTAGGGCGGCAGGTTCGG
>JAYZVT010000373.1:0-9586 GCA_036155355.1 Pseudomonadota bacterium | reverse complement strand
CCTCGGCGAAGACCACGGCATTGACGGGCCCGGTATGCCCTTCCAGCACGGGTCCCGCCTGCAATGTCTCCAGGTTCCACAGGCGGACCGTGCGGTCCCAGCTGGCGGAAGCGGCAAGACGGCCGTCGGCGCTGACCGCGAGGCCGACGATCTTGGCGGTGTGCCCGGGGAACTTGTGGACCAGTTCGCCGGTCTTGAGGTCCCACAGGCGCAGGATGCCGTCGTCGCCCGCGGACAGGGCGCGCGTGCCGCCGGGCACGAACTGCACGGCGTTCACTGCGGCGTCGTGGTCTTCATAGCTGCGGATGACGCGTGCGTCCTTGCCGGAGAGATCCCAGTGGATCATCGAATAGTCGAAACTTCCGGTCAGCGCCTCGCGCCCCTCGGCGCTGAGGACAATGGCCTTCACCGGGCCGCCGTGACCGACGAGGTTGCCCTCCGCCTTTGCCCGCTCCTTGCTGGTCGCCTCGCGCTCGGCGGTGGTACCGGATGCCGCCTGCGCGTCATGCCCCGACGGCGACGCCAGGTGAAAGGCGGCGAACAATACACATGCCAAGGCTACCTTGTGGCCCCCGCGGAACCACCGGCCTTGATGCTCGCTTGTGCAGGTGAAGGGAATTTCCGTTGCCGGCATGAGCGTTCCCGGGAGGAGCGCTGCGGGACGGGCAATAGTACCGCCCGTCCCGCACTCGTCTTTCTATTCGGCCGGCGCCGCGGCGGGCCTTGCGCCTCCGCGGGACTTGCCGCCCTTGAGCACTTCGTCGGCCCAGATGGAGTGATGCTCCTTGGCCCAGTTCACATCGACCTCGCCCGTGCCCATGGCATCGAAGGCGCCTTCCATGCCGATGGTGCCGATATAGATGTGGGCGATGATGACGACGATGAGGAACAACCCGACGATGCCGTGCCATGCAGCAGCGAGCTGCATCTCCTGGACCGGCGCCAGGTTCGTCTGCAGCCCGAAGCCGAAGATGTTCAGGACCGCGAAGGTCTTTCCGAACAGGCTGAACTGGAACGGGAACAGCAGGGCGATGCCCGACAGGCTGATGGAAATGCCCCCGAGCACGACCAGCCAGAAGATCACCTTCTGTCCCGCATTGAACTTCTTGGCGGGCGGATGCACGCCCTTGGAGAACATCCCGCCGCCCTTGGCGATCCATTGCAGGTCATAGCTATTGGGGAAGTTGTGCTTGATCCAGAGCACGATCACCATCACCAGTCCGGCGATGAAGGCGAATGCCACATAGTTGTGCAGCCACTTGCCGAGGATCGACAGAGAGGCAAAGGCCGACTTGCCAATGACCGGCAGCAGCACCGACTTGCCGTAGGTGATGTTGAGACCAGTGATGGCGAGAATGATGAAGGACACGGCGAGCAGCCAGTGCGCCACACGCTCGATGTCGCCAAAGCGGGTGATGGTGCGACCGCTCATGCCATGTTCGACGCGGATGCGCCCGCGGGTGAAGTAGAAGATCGCCAGCAGCACGATCATGCCCGCAAGGCCCCATGCACCCCAGGACGCCAGCGGACCATTCTTGAAGGCGCGCCAGTTGTCTCCCTCGGACTGGACGAGCTGGCCGGCCTTGGCATCGGGGATGGAAACTGTTCCCTGGATGCCCTGGCGGATGCTGCGCCACATCTCGGAACTGGATTCCACACCTCGTGAATCCCCCGGCACGGTACCGCCGGTGGGACCGGCGTTCACGGCGTCAGCGGGCGGACGCACATTGCTGCTCTGCGCCAGCGCGTCAGGCGCTGCGGTCCAGAGCGACAGGAAAGCGACGAAGACTGCCAGCAGAACGGCTCCCGCCAGCGAACGAATGTTGAAGCCCCTCGATGCGAATATCATTGCATCTCCTCCCGATATCTCAGTTTTGCAGTGTGCCGCGCTGACGCAGCGTCTCGAGCTGCTGCGCGGTCAGTTTCTGGTCCGTCTTTCCGCCATACACGCCCTTCTTGTAAGAGAGCGGACGATCGGTCTCGTTGCAGCCGCCAAGGGCCAGCAGACCGGCGGTGGCGAGCGCCGCAACGGACAGTTTGATTGCGAATCTGGCTTGCATCGACTTCCTCCCAATGGGCCTGCGCCTTAGCGGTCACTTTTGGCCCCTGAATCCGCCTGTATTATAAGGTATTGGGCGGCCAGCAACACATATCTTCTTAAATTCCTAAATGCGACCAGGAGTTATCGGCCGGAAATCCGTTTCCACGGCGGGGGTGCCATACAAAGTTGCGGGGCGGCCCGAAGGCCGCCCCGCGCGTTCGTCGTGTGCAGGCTTACGAGCCCTGGCCCGGATAGGCCTTGCCCCAGCCCCAGGCGCCCGAGCCAAAGCCACGGGACACCACGCGCTGACGGTAGATGTCGGAGACCACGTCTCCGTCACCAGCCAGAAGCGCCTTGGTCGAACACATCTCGGCGCAAAGCGGCAACTTGCCTTCCGCCAGACGGTTCCGCCCGTACTTCTTGAACTCGGCGTCCGAGTGGTTGGTCTCCGGACCGCCGGCGCAGAAGGTGCACTTGTCCATCTTGCCGCGCGAACCGAAGTTGCCAACCTGCGGATACTGCGGCGCGCCGAACGGGCACGCGTAGAAGCAGTAACCGCAGCCGATGCACAGGTCCTTGGAGTGCAGCACCACACCTTCGTCGGTCTGGTAGAAGCAATCCACAGGGCACACCGCCATGCAGGGTGCGTCGGAGCAATGCATGCAAGCGACCGAGATGGACCTCTCGCCCGGCTTGCCGTCATTGATCGTCACCACCCGGCGGCGATTGATGCCCCACGGTACCTCATGCTCGTTCTTGCAAGCCGTGACACACGCATTGCATTCGATGCAGCGTTCTGCATCACAAAGGAATTTCATCCTAGCCATTGCGTGTCTCCCTATGCCTTCGTGATCTTGCAGAGAGAGCACTTGGTCTCCTGCATATTGGTCACGGAGTCATACCCGTAGGTGAAGGCCGTGTTCGCGGACTCGCCGAGAACATATGGATCTGCACCTTGCGGATACTTGCCTCTCAGGTCCTTGCCCTGGTAGTGGCCGCCGAAGTGGAACGGCAAGAACACAACGCCCTTGCCCACCCGCTCGGTCACCATTGCCATGACCTTCAGCTTGGCTTTCTCAGGCCCCTCGACCCAGACCATCTCGCCATCCTTGATGCCGAGATTGTTGGCGTCCTGGGGATTGATTTCGACGAACATCTGCTGCTGCAGCTCCGCCAGCCAAGGATTGGACCGCGACTCGTCGCCACCGCCCTCGTATTCCACGAGGCGCCCCGAGGTCATGATGATGGGATACTCCTTGGAGTAATCATCCTTCTGAATCGAAGCGTAGCGGGTGGGAAGACGATACATTTTCCTGTCGTCATACGTGGCGTATTTCGGCAGGAGGTCGCGCCGGTTGGTGTAGAGCGGCTCACGATGGAGCGGGATCGGATCCGGGAAGTTCCAGACCACTGTCCGCGCCTTCGCATTGCCGAACGGTGCACAGCCATGCTTGATGGCGACGCGCTGGATACCGCCCGAAAGGTCGATCTTCCAGTTCGCCTTGTCACCGCCGACGGCCTCGATGGCCTTCACCTCTTCCGGAGTCAGATCGCCATCCCAGCCAAGCTTCTTCAGCATGGCCATGGTGAACTCGGGATAGCCGGTCTTGATCTCCGAACCGACCGGATAGGACACGCCTTCATTGGTGCCCTCGGCAAGCAGGTTGCCCTTACCCCACTTCTCCGGAGCCTCGACGCCGAAACGGGCGCGGAAGCACAGGCCGCCTTCAGCCACCGGCTTGGACGGATCGTAGAGCACGGGCGTACCGGGATGCTTGAGCTCCGGCGTGCCCCAGCACGGCCACGGCAGACCGTAAGCCTCGCCATCGCAAGGTCCGCCCTTCGCGAAAAGGGTGGTCTTGTCGAAGGTGTGCTGGTTGGCCATGTGCAGCTTCAGCCGCTCGGGCGACTGGCCGGTATAGCCGATGGTCCACATGCCGCGGTTCCACTCGCGAGTGGTGTCCTCGACACTGGGAGACTCGCCTTCGACCTTGATGTTCTTGAACATCTCCTTGTCGAAGCCGAGCTTCTTGGCGAACAGGTACATGATGTCCTGGTCGGGCTTGGACTCAAACAACGGCTTGACCACCGTCTCGCGCCATTGCAGCGAACGGTTGGACGCAGTCACGGACCCGTAGGTCTCGAACTGGGTCGCCGCCGGCAGCAGATAAACGCCGTCAGTGCGGTCATGGTACACGGCGCTGACCGTGGGATAGGGATCGATGACGACGAGAAGATCGAGCTTCTCGAACGCCTTCTTCATCTCGATACCACGAGTCTGAGAGTTTGGCGCGTGGCCCCAGAAAACCATGGCCCGGAGGTTATCCGGCTGGTCCATGTTCTCCTTGGCTTCCAGAACGCCGTCCACCCAGCGCGACACGGGAATGCCGCTCGACTCCATCAGGTTCTTGTCCTTGCCGTCCTTGTCCTTGACGACAGCGAACCGTCCCTTCAGGTAGTCGTAGTCAACATTCCAAACGCGGGCCCAGTGCTTCCACGAACCAGCCGCCAGGCCGTAGTAGCCAGGCAGGGTATGCGAAAGCACGCCGAAGTCGGTCGCGCCCTGCACGTTGTCGTGGCCACGGAAGATATTGGCGCCGCCACCGGAGACACCGATATTGCCGAGAGCCAGCTGCAGGACGCAGTAGGCACGCGTGTTGTTGTTGCCGTTGGTGTGCTGGGTACCGCCCATGCACCACACGAGCGTGCCGGGCTTGTTGGTCACCAGCGTACGTGCAACGCGGCGCAGCTGCGAACCCGGAACGCCGGTGACCGACTCGGTCTCCTCGGGGGTCCACTTCTTCACCTCGTCACGGATGTACTCCATGCCCCAGACGCGCTGGCGCATGTATTCCTTGTCCTCCCAGCCCTTCTCGAAAATGTGCCAGAGGATGCCCCAGATCAGAGCAACGTCGGTGCCCGGACGGAACCGGACATATTCGCTTGCGTGGGCGGCCGTGCGCGTGAAGCGCGGGTCGCACACGATCAGGGCTGCATTGTTCTGCTCCTTCGCCTTCAGGATATGCTGAACGGCCACGGGATGCGCCTCGGTCGGGTTCGAGCCGATGAGGATCATCGCCTTGGAGTTATGCATATCGTTGTAGGAGTTGGTCATCGCGCCATAGCCCCAGGTGTTGGCAACACCCGCGACCGTGGTCGAATGGCAGATACGCGCCTGGTGGTCACCGTTGTTGGAGCCCCAGAACGCATACAGCTTGCGGAACAGGTAGGCCTGCTCGTTCGAATGCTTCGCCGAGCCGAGCCAGTAGACAGAGTCGGGTCCGGACTTCTCCCGGATCTCGAGCATCTTGTCGCCGATCTCGTTGATCGCCTGATCCCAGCTGATCCGCTGCCACTTGCCGCCGACCAGCTTCGTCGGATACTTCAGCCGCCGCTCGCCATGAGCGTGTTCGCGCACCGAAGCGCCCTTCGCACAATGAGCGCCGAGATTGAACGGGCTGTCGAAGCCGGGCTCTTGCCCGACCCACACGCCGTTCTGCACCTCAGCCAAAACCGTGCAGCCGACCGAGCAGTGCGTGCAGACCGATTTCTTGATCTCGATCTGTCCACCTGCCGGGCTTGCCGCCTCGGCCTTCGTGACCATTCCACTGCGCAGGCCGGTGACGGCCGCGAGACCGCCGATGGCGAGTCCCGAATTGCGCAGGAAGGTGCGCCTGTCGATGGCGCCTCCGGTCAGCTCGTTTAGGGCAGACGACAAACGGGGGCCTCTCGCTACCCCGCCCATCTTCTTCCTGAGCATCGCTTTCTCCTTCCCTATGGTTCAAACCCGACGGCTTCAGGCCGCGGGCCCATTCGAATTCCCGCCTCGCGGCGGGGCCTTCAAGGCCTAGAAACGAGCAAGCTCGTAATAGGTCTTGATGTGGTCGGTCTGCTTGTAAGAACCGTCCACCTTATCGGCAGTCGTGTCTGCTTCGGCCGTCTTCTTGCCGGTCACGAGCGCGGCGGTGCCAGCAACGGCACTTGCGCCCGCGAGCTTCAGGAAGCTGCGGCGGTCGGCAACGGCACGATCACATTTCTGCTTCATGCTCTGCCTCCTAGACAGACCGGAGAGGGGCCTCACGCAACCCTTTCCGGTGCAATTTGACGGGCCGCGTCACGCAAGACCCGCCTTCCCCAGCCAGCTCAGGACATCGAGAAAGCCGTCTCTTCAATTTCAATGAAGCGACGGCCAACCGTTCCCAGGGTGGCGTAGAGAACCGACGACTTCGCGGCCTCGAGGTCCGCGAAGAAATGCTCAGCCCAGCTCGAGACATGGGTCTCGAAGAAGCGCTTTTGTTCCGAAAGCGAGGCGGGGTCACCGAAGTCGCCGGTGATGAGGCCCGCCATCATGTCGAGCAGCGCCGCAATATGATCCTCCGGCTCCTTGACCGAGGGGTCGCGCGCAATGCCCAGAGCCGCCATGTCGTTGCGAAGCTTCGCCAGCGGCTTTTCGTTAAGAAATCCTGTCAGGTAATAGGAGGCGTAGGGAAGCAGCTCGCCGCGGCCGACGCCAATGAACAGGTCATGATATTCCTCGCGGACCTGCTCCAGGCTGGTGCGGGAAGCCAACTGACCGAAATCGCGCACGGCCTTGCCAAGATCGGTTTCCGATCCGGTCAGGGCGGCTGCCGTCTCCAGGTCGGCACGACCCGGAGGCGCGGCGAGGAATCTCGCCAGATAACGGTATAATTGAGCGCGCAGCTCGTCTTCGGGAGCGACCTGTAGAGTCACTCTCTCCCTCCGCGCTTCATGGCTCGGCATTTCCGATTCTTTCCTCCCAGACGGCCTGTTAGCCGCCCCGAGCAGTCTCGCGTGGCGTGGCCACACGAGCAACTCGGCATCGTCAACGGTACAGATAAACTGAATGTCAGTAAAAGATATAATTGGCAGGTCCGCGCGGAAGGGTATTCAACTCACAGTGAGCACTACATGGACCGGTCATGGTAAAGCGGCGGTAAACAGCGATTTCCTTGTCGCGCTTGGCAGGCGAGAGTCCGGTCCGCTTGCTTGCGCCCAAGGTGTTGATAGGCTAGCGGGGCTCGCAGCTGCGCCAGAGGCGCAAGTATGCAAGCGGGCGGGAGGCGTCAGTTGAGCAGTTTCGGTAACAGCATGGCCAGTCCGGTCTCCGGCAGCCTGATTGACCCGTTCGGGCGGCATGTCACCTATTTGCGGGTTTCCGTCACCGACCGCTGCGATTTCCGCTGCGTCTATTGCATGGCGGAAAACATGACCTTCCTGCCCAAGAAGGACCTGCTCTCACTTGAAGAACTGGACCGTGTCTGCTCGGCGTTCGTGGCGCGCGGCGTGCGAAAGCTGCGGCTCACAGGCGGCGAACCGCTGGTGCGCAAGAACATCATGTGGCTGGTCAGAGCGCTTTCCCGCCACCTTGAAGCCGGCGCCCTCGACGAGTTGACGCTGACCACCAATGGCAGCCAGCTCAAGCGCCATGCGGCCGAACTGCATGACTGCGGCGTCAGGCGGATCAACGTGTCCCTGGATACGCTGGACCCGGCCAAATTCCGCGTAATTACGCGTTGGGGTGACTTTGCTACGGTGATGGACGGCATCGAGGCCGCCCAGGCCGCCGGGCTGAAGATCAAGCTCAACGCCGTGGCGCTGAAGGGCGTCAACGAGCACGAATATGACGACATGATCGCCTTCGCCCATGGGCGCGGCATGGATCTGACGCTGATCGAGACCATGCCGATGGGCGATATCGACGGGGACCGGTCGGACCAGTATCTGCCCCTGTCGATCGTGCGCGCCCGGCTGATGGACCGGTGGACGCTCAAGGACATCCCCTATCGCACCGGCGGCCCGGCACGATATGTGGAGGTGGCGGAGACAGGCGGGCGGATCGGCTTCATTACGCCGATGACGCATAATTTCTGCGAATCCTGCAACCGGGTGCGCCTGACCTGCACCGGCACCCTGTATATGTGCCTTGGGCAGGAGGACGCTGCCGACCTGCGGACGCCGCTGCGCGAGGACGCTTCGGACGGAACCCTGCACAGGGCCATCGGCGAGGCGATCGAGCGCAAGCCCAAGGGACATGATTTCGTCATCGACCGCACGACCAACCGGCCCGCCGTTTCCAGGCACATGTCGGTGACCGGCGGCTAGCCCTCGGCGCGGCGCCCCGGGTCCTCATTTCGCTAATGTTTTGTTAGGCACATTCGTTTGCCTGATTTTTACGTGGGCCGATTAAATTTCGCACCGGGGAGAGAGTTGTTCTCTGGGGGCGTCCGGCGCAATGCAGCTGTTTTCGATCAGAAACAACTTCATGACCGTGTTCGGCATGGTCGTGCTGGGCATCTGTGTGCTCGGTATCGGCATACTGACGTCACGCACAGTCGCGGAAATGCAGCTGATGCGCGACGGTGAATCGCATGCCTCGCGTTGGACCAGCGCCATCGCCGGCAATATCGACGAAGCCGAGCGGATGTTCCGGGAACACCGCCTGCGCCCCGACATCAGAGACATTCTTGAAACCGCCACGCGCTTCACTCGAGTGATTTCCTACGAGTTCTACGACGTCAAGGACCAGTTGTTTTACTCGGCTGCGGCATCGGACTGGAATCCGAACGAGTCCACCCAGACGCTGCTGCGTGATCCGGTGACGAAATTCAATGTCGGACAGCAGCGTCCGTCAACGAAGCTGCATGAGATCTCCACCGGCAACGGGACGATGAACTACGCCGCCGTGGTGCTGCCCATCGTCGGCTCGGGACGCTATTTCGGCTCCGTGGTGGCCTATGTGGACCAGACCGAAAAGGCAGCTGCCCTGAAGACGTCGCTCAACGTCATTGCCGGTTCCACGGCGGGCTTGCTGCTGCTGGCGCTTGGCTTGCCGACAATCGTCATCGTGCGCCGCAAGCAGGCCCACGACCAGGCGGAAGACAAGGTGCGATTCCTGTCGGATCACGACCCGATGACCGGGCTGCCGAACCGCTCCGCCTTCAACGCGAAGATCGAGGAAGTCCTCGCCGCTGCGTCGGAGGAAAAGCAGCGGTCCGCCGTTCTGATTTTCGACATTCATCGCTTCAAGGAAGTCAACGATGCGCTCGGGCACTCTCGCGGCGACGAATTCCTCAAGACTGTGGCGGTCGTCATCGACGACCGGCTTCCCGATACGGCCTATGCCGCGCGTCTGGGCGGCGACGAATTCGCCGTGCTGCTGCCGCAGGCCGACAGCGACGAGGAAGTCGTCAAATTCGCCCGCTCCTTGTGCGCGGCGGTAGGCCAGGCCTCATCGCAAATCTGGGTGGGACTCAACTGCGCACTCAACTGCGGTATCGCCGTTGCGCCGGACCACGCGGACAATCGCCACGACTTGCTGCGCCACGCCGATCTGGCTCTGCAGTCGGCCAAGGCGGATGGGCCGGGAGCACCCAAGCTGTTCGAGCGCGGCATGGATGTGGCCTTCACCCGGCGGAGAGAGCGCGAGCAGGACTTGCGACGCGCCATCGACAGCAACGAGTTCCACATGGCCTATCAGCCGCTCGTCAACACCCAGACGGGCGCCATTTGCGGTCACGAGGCGCT
>JAYZVT010000372.1:0-5506 GCA_036155355.1 Pseudomonadota bacterium | reverse complement strand
GCATGGCCAAGACCCAGTACAGTTTCTCGACCGACCCGGCGTTGAAGGGCGCGCCCTCCAGACATGTGGTGCCGGTACGCGAGGTGCGGCTGAACGCCGGTGCGGAGTTCGTCGTCGCCATCTGCGGCGAGGTGATGACCATGCCTGGCCTGCCGCGCGTTCCCGCAGCAAACAGCATCCGGCTCAACGATGCGGGCCAGATCGAGGGTTTGTTCTGATGGAACAGCGCGCCGACGCCATCGTCATCTCCGGCAAGACAGTCGCCGGGGGCATTGAAAGGCAAGTCGCGGAGGAGGCGTCGCAGATCTCGGTCAGTTCCGGCGCTCCACCCGGCCTGGCAGTGGTCATGGTCGGCGACGATCCCGCGAGCCAGCTCTATGTGCGCAAGAAGGCGGAAAAGGCCCGGCAGCTCGGTATTCGCGCGCAGGATCACTTGCTGCCCTTCGATTGCTCCCTCAAGGAACTGACCGCACTGATTGACCGGTTGAATGACGATGACTGCGTCCATGGCATCCTTGTGCAGTTGCCGCTGCCGCTGCATATCCCGGCGGATGCCGTGCTTGAATGCATCCGCCCGGACAAGGACGTGGATGGATTTCATCCCGTCAACCGCGGACTGCTGGCGGCCGGCCTGTCCGGACGCGCCTTGATCCCCTGTACGCCGCTCGGCTCGCTGATCCTGCTTCGCTCCGTGCTGGGGTCTCTATCAGGCCTCGATGCAGTCGTGGTCGGGCGCTCCAACATCGTCGGCAAGCCGATGGCGCAATTGCTTCTGCAGGCCGACTGCACGGTGACCATGGTCCATTCCCGCAGTCGGAACATGCCCGAACAGTGCAGGCGCGGCGACATCCTCGTGGCAGCTGTAGGCAAGGCCCACTTCATCCGTGGAGACTGGCTGAAGGAGGGGGCCACCGTTATCGACGTCGGCATCAACCGCGCCTATCGCCAGGACAATTCCTGGAGCGTAATCGGCGACGTGATGTTTGCCGAAGCACTGCCGCGAGTGAAGGCAATCACCCCGGTGCCCGGCGGCGTCGGTCCCATGACCATCGCCTGCCTGCTGGCGAACACCGTAACCGCTGCCCAGCGCCATCTCGGTCGACCCACCTTCGACTGGTTCTCTTTCGATGGCGCTGCCGGGAGTCCGCAAGCAAAAGCGCCTACACCTTAGGCATGCTCTCGCCGATCGTTTGTCAATTACTTGACTGACGAAAACTGCGCCCGCCGCGACCATCAACACACGCATACCGCTGGCGGGTCCCGACGGCCCGGACCTGAATGTTCGGTGGCGGCGCGGCGATCAGGAGGGTCCTCGGTTGTTAATCCGTTCCATGGCAGGCGACTTCAATATTTCTATCGACAGGTTCGAAACGGAGAGTGGACGGCTGGTGATGGTCGGCAAGATGGGGGTGTGGGACGCCCGCACTTTCATCACGCCGCGCGAGCTGCTCATTGTTTTCGGAAAGCTCCTCCGTCCGGTCGTACTTTTCTATATCCTGCGGCTGCCGTTTCTCGCTTTCGCCAAGAAGGCCAATGCACCGCTTTCCCAAGGAGGAGTTGAGTCATGAACGACAGCCAGAAGCCATATGGCCTTCGTCCGGAAGTCGAGGCGGCGTGGAATTATCCGCTGTTTGACGCCCTCATGGGCCGCCGCTCTCGCCGCTTCGGGTTCGGCATGGAGCTGAAGCACGGGCCCTTCGTCCACAAGTCCGACAAGGAGCCATTTCCGCTTTCCGAGGAGGAGACGGCCATGCTGGTGGCCGCCGCTACCGGCGTTACCGGCGCGATCCTGTGCGAGGGCGACACCCAGGGCGGCATGGTCAAGTCCGTTGGTCGCACCCATCCCAGCGCCGTCGGTGCGCATCGCACCGTGCTTTTCTTCACCAACGACAGTGGCCTGTACCTGTATCAGGGCACCAAGCACAAGATGTCGAAGATGAAGGAGTACGAGACGCCCGAGGACCGCAACAAGGTCAAGGGCTTCTACGACGAATACACCGTCAAGCTCTCCGACGGCCGCTTCGACCTGCCGCGCGCCGAGCCCGGCATCTTCGCCCACAACCACTGGGTCACCAACATGCCTGGCAGTACGCTGTTCATGCCGGTGACCGACATCAGCCAGGACATGATCCGGCTGATGGTGAACATGGTCGATGGCAAGGGTGGCGCCCGCTACACCAAAGGTGGCGGCTACTACATTCTGGACGAGCGCCGCGGCATGAAGCCCGCCGGCTGCGAGAAATGGGCCAAGAACGGTCTTCTCGACAAGAACAAGGTGCTGCCGCTGGGTCGGCTGGAAAAGATCATCGTCTCATGGCTGTGCGCCGAAGGCGCCATGATGGGCACGCTGATGCAACTGGCCATGGCTGCCATGGGCATCGGTGGCTGGCTGCATGGTGGCTTTACCCCCCTGGTGGTGATGGGCGGTACGCCGGTGTGCAAGGGACTGGGCATGCGTTTCGTGACGCCCAAGGACGACCCGCTGCCAAACCCCGTCGGTCTTGACGGCTATTTTGAGGGCTTTTGCCCGCCCTACTACAAGGACATGGACGCCGCAGTGGAAGCTGCGGTATCGGGCATGGGCGAGAAACTGGACGAGTGGGAGAAGCGCGGCATGGTGCTACCCCACAAGGTCTCGAACGAGGAGTTCGAGAAAGCAGTGCCGGGTGTCAGCGACGAGGGTATCGAATGCGTCAAGGACATCTGCCGCTACATGTACGAGGAATACGGCAAGTTTCCCGCCCACAACGACACGATGCATCTGCTCTACTTCATACAGGCGCATCACCTCGATACGGATTTCTACGACAAGTATTTCAAGGAAGGTTCCTATCTGGAGACCCACAAGCGCCACTTCGACATGTGGCACAAGGGCTCGAATATTCCCAAGCGCACGGGATAGGGGGAAAGCGGAGCTGTCGCGGTGCCGCGCCTCCCTGCGGCCCGCGCCGGCCCGCCCGCGCGACGAAATAAAGAACATTAGAAAACAATCCGGTTACGGGAGTGGAGATGACCAAGATACTGAAGCGCTCACCGCATTACGGCCAGCATGTGGCGCATGGCGCGAAAGGGTTCATGGATTTCGCCGGCTGGGAAATGCCCGAGCATTTTTCTTCCCTCGATCAGGAGTCGAAGGCCTGTCGGGAGACCGCCGTCCTGTTCGACGGCCACCAGATGGGCGAAATTCACATCACCGGCAAGGACGCCCATGCCGCCGTGCAGAAGGTTTGCGCGTCCGACATCAAGCCGACCCCCGGCCGTTGCTTCTATTCCAGCCTGCTGAACGAGAAGGGCGGCATCGTGGACGATCTGGTGGTGCTATGCCTTGCGCCCGACCACTACCTGCTCACCGCCGCCGCCTTTAACGTCGCCAAGACGCCGAAGTGGCTCGAAAGTCACGTCGGCGGCATGGATATCGACATCGACGACCAGACGAGCGGCACTACCATCATCGAGATTCAGGGTCCGAAGTCGCGCGATATCCTTCAACCGATCACAGAGGCCGATATTTCCAACAAGGCGCTGCCGTACTTCCGTCATGTCGAGACGAAGATCGCCGGCATCCCCTGCATCATCGCGCGTCTCGGCGTCACTGGCGAACTGGGATACGAGATAATATACGACCCGGGCTCTGCCTGGGCCATGTATGATGCCATTTACAATGCGGGGAAGAAGCATGGCCTGGAACTGTGCGGCAACAAGACCGTCGGCATCTTCCGGCTCGAGAAGGTCTATCACATCTACACTCGTGAAATAGATGAGAGCACCAATCCCTTCGAGGCCGGCCTCGATCCCTTCATCAAGCTCGACAAGCAGATTGACTTCATCGGGCGCGACGCCCTCATGCGCATCAGGGACAAGGGCGTGGACAAGAAGCTTGTTGGCTACGAGATCGCTGGTGGTCTGGTAGTCGTTGCTCCGGGAACCCCAATCGAGGTGAACGGCAAGAGCGGGCGGGCGACCTTCGCCGCCTTCAGTCCGACGCTGAAGAAGGTGATCGGCCTGGGCTATGTGCCCGTCGAACATGCCAGTCCCGGGACCAAATTGAAAATCAAGACGCAATCTGCGACACTGGATGCGACCATCGTGCCTTACCCGTTCTACGACCCCGAGGGAAAGCGGATCAGGGTCTAGGCGCATGGATGTGAAATGTTTGGACTGTGCTCATGCGTGTACATTTGGCACAGAAGGCCGAGACCAAGGCGCGAAGCCTATTTGATCTCATCGAGGCCAGTGGTCCGCTCGGCAGCCAACCCAATCTTCTCGCGCGTCTGACGCCGGAGGATCGCCGGCTGGTTCTGTCCCAGGTTCGGGCTGTCAAACTGAGGCCGAAGGAGACACTGTTCCACCAGGGCGAGTGGCAGATCGGCATTTTCATTATCGAGACCGGCCAGATCCGCACGTTCTATACCTCTCCCACGGGCCGGGAGATAACCCTGGCCTATTGGAAGCCTGGAAACTTCGTTGGCGGACCGGATGTGTTTGGCGAAAGCCTGCACATGTGGTCAGGCATGTCGGTCGGCAGTACCAAAGTCTTCATGCTGCGCAGTCCGGACCTGCGCTCCTTGATGCTTAAGATTCCGGAACTGGCCCTGGGCGTCGTTGAGGCGCTGGTCTACAAGGGCAAGTGTTTCTCGTCCCTCATTCAGATGCTGGGCACGCGGTCAGTGGCGGAGCGTCTTGCACAATTGCTGCTCACGCTGGTGGATTCCCACGGTCAGGCTGACAGTTCCGGCGGCATCGCCATAACCAAGCAGTTCACCCACGAGGATCTGGCGCACATGGTTGGCGCCTCCCGCGTATGGGTGACAACGACTCTCGATCAGTTGCAGCGACGCGGCGCGATCAGGATTCGAAAGCGCCAGGTTGTGGTGATGAGGCCCGATCTGCTGGTGCAGGCATGACATTCGGTCGGTCATTGCGAAAGATGGAGGCGCTATCTGTCAAGTTCTTGACAGACGTCTCCGGGGACTTCCGCCAACTTTTATAGTGCCAGGTTTTGCCAGTTATTTCGCTCGCTTGCCCGAAAATGGGCGGATCGGGCGGGCGGGGGGTTCAGGCAAGAAATTCTCTGGCCGGAACGGAGGAGTACCATGTCTAGCAGCGATGACTCTCGGAGACAAAGCGCTAAGAGCGCTCGCATCGATTTCACCCGCCGGCAGTTCATGGTTCGCAGTGCCGCCGGCATTGCAGGCGCCACGTTGGCGACAGCGGGATTCCCTTGGGGTGATCTCGCCTACGCCCAGCAACTGAAGGGTAAACCGGTCAAGTTCAATGTTGCCATCCGGCCCGACTGGACACAGGGCTGGTTCGGCATGATCAATCAGGAAAAGCAGATCTGGAAGAAGTACCTTCCGGAAGGCAGCGAAGTCACGTTCAGCCATCCAATCCAGGGCGGTATCGTGACCAACGAGCTGATCGCAGGAAAGAGTATGATCGGGCATAACGGCGACGCGCCGGGCCTGATCGCCACTTACAAGCGCGACAATGTGGACATCCGCGCCAT
>JAYZVT010000371.1:0-5993 GCA_036155355.1 Pseudomonadota bacterium | reverse complement strand
CAAGTCAGATGGCAGCTATACCTATTTCGCGTCCGATATCGCCTATCACCGGGACAAGCTGGAGCGCGGCTTCCGCACGCTCATCAATGTCTGGGGGGCGGACCACGGAGGCTATGTGAAACGTATGACCGCCGCGGTCGCGGCGCTGTCGGGCGGCGAGGCGGAGCTGGATGTGAAACTGTACCAGCTGGTGCGGCTATACCGGGCGGGCGAGCCGGTGAAGATGTCGAAACGCGCCGGCAACCTGGTGACGCTGCGCGAGGTGGTGGAGGAAGTCGGGCCCGGCCCGGTGCGGTTCATGATGCTCTACCGCAAGAACGACGCACCGCTCGATTTCGACTTCGCCAAGGTAACCGAGCAGTCCCGCGACAACCCGGTCTTCTACGTCCAATACGCCCATGCGCGGACGCATTCGGTGTTTCGCAACATGGCCGAGGCCATGCCCGGCTTCGATCCGGAGGGGGCGGAGGTTGCCGGCGCCGATCTCGATTTGCTCAAGGACGAGGCCGAAGTCGGGCTGATGCGCCGCATCGCCCAGTATCCGCGGCTGGTCGAAGCCGCGGCCGTGGCTCATGAACCGCACAGGGTGGCATTTTATCTTAATGAATTGGCATCAGAATTTCATGGTCTTTGGAACAAGGGCAAAGAGTCGCCACAATTACGATTTATTAACGAGGCGAACCGAGATTTAACCTTGGCGCGAGCCGCGCTTGTCGCCGCCGTGTCGGAAGTCATTAGGTCAGGCCTCAGGATTCTCGGTGTCCAACCTATCCGTGAAATGCGTTAGAGTAACTCCGGCGGACACACCGGGTACGGGTCGAGGGAAGTAGCGCTATGTCGATGTCGGATGAGCGGGCTAGCCTCGCGCGAACGTCGTCCCGGTCGGGACAGGTCAAAGGCAAGGCACCTGTGAAGAACCAGAAGACCGCAGCCCCACGTCCCTCGCCAGCATCCATTCCTGGAGTAGGCGCCCCGAGCGGCGGCGTCCTTCCCGGTCTTGCTGCATTCGGCAAGTTGCAGGGCGTTGCTGCCGCCCCGGTGGCGCCGCAGCGCCCGCAGGCGGCAAGGTCTGCTCCGGTGGATACTCCTCCTGCTCCCGCTCCCGCCCGCAATGGAAGGCTGCGGGCAGTTCCCGTCGAGCCGGTCTACGAGCCCGAAGAGGTCCAGGAGGAAGAGACCTACTCGCTGGCCGGTGAAGGCCATGAAGAGGCGTCTTACGCTGATAACGCCGGGCACGAGCAGAACGGCTCCGGCTTTTCTTTCAGCGACGAAGACCTTCAGGCGCTGATCGATGGTCCGCGCGAGCAGGAACAGAGCGCCGCACAGGACAACTATTTCGAGGAGCCGGTTGAGGCGGAAGCCGATGCGGGCGAATTCGATGGCAATGGATACGATGCGGCATCAGACGAGAATTTCGTCTTCGAGGACGAGTCAGCCGCCGCGGGTGGCGACGCCGATGAAGTCGCCGACAGCTATGACGTGGATTTCGACAAGGGCGCGAGCCGGGCACTGAAGACCTTCGAGGCGGGCTATGACGGTCCGCCGGAAATCCGGCTGGACTCCTATGGCCGCGATGGCGACGAGGACGCGCCGCAGCCCTTCTTCAATGACGGGGATGTGGATGCCGCGTTCCTGGACCAGGAATTCGATCCCGCCGCTGCGGCGCCTGCCGCCAAGGAAGGCCGCGGACGCAAGTTCATGATGGTTGGCAGTGCGCTTGTTGGCGCACTGGCACTCGGCGGCGCTTTCGCCTTCGCCTACAAGATCGGCGGCGGCAGTGTCGGTTCGGGTGATTCCCAGCCGCCACTTATCCAGGCGGACGCACGTCCCGCCAAGGTCGCTCCGGCCGAACCGGGCGGCAAGGAATTCCCGCACAAGAACAAGCTGATCTACGAACGCCTGCAAGGCACCGGCGAGCCGCAGAACGAGCAGCTCGTGCCACGTCAGGAGCAGGTGGCTGACGCCAACAAGGCTCTGGCGCCCTCGGGCACCAGCCAGCCAACACTGAGGCCCGGCGAGGGTCAGAAGCAGGTGGCGGCGTTGCCGCAATCTGCGGATGCCTCCACCACACCGACGCCCGCTGCGACCGAGGCCAGCCCGGAAGCGCCGCGCAAGGTGCGCACGCTGCTGGTGCGGCCCGACGGTACGCTCGTTCAGCCTTCCTCGGAACAGCCTGCAGCCGCCGCCGCGCCGGCGCCCGCGCCGGCTCCGGCACCCGTTGCGGTTGCCACAGCCGAGCCGCGTCCGCTGGCCGCTCCGGCGCCGCAGCCGGCACCCGTGCAGAAACAGGCGTCCGTCGAGCCTGTCAGGCCAGCCGTGCTGGGCGCCGAACCCACCGCGACCGCGGAGCCCGCTCCGGCTCCGACGCCTGTGCAGCAGCCGGCAGCCATGATCCCGCCGCCGCTTTCCAAGCCAAGTCCGCCGCCCGTGACGGTTGCCTCCGCACCCGCCGCGCCGGCTCCCCAGGCCGCCTCGGATTCGGGCAGCTACGTGGTGCAGGTCGCTGCCCGCAAGTCGCAGGCTGATGCGCTGGCGGCCTTCGCGGACCTGCAGCAGAAGTATCCGGACCTGCTCAGTGGCTACCGGCCGATCATCAAGAAGGCTGATCTGGGCGACAAGGGCGTCTGGTACCGCCTGAGCGTCGGGCCGTTGAGCGAAAAGTCGGCAGCCGGCAATCTGTGCGGCAAGCTCAAGGGCGCCGGCATAAGCAGCTGCCTCGTCCGCGAGGAATAGCAGCGCGGCTTGACGGGCCGGGCGGGCGCGGATATCGCCTGCACCGATGGCATTGAAGGCATTCATTTCCGGTTGCGCCGGCACGTCGCTGACAGCGGGGGAGCGCGCGTTCTTCCGTGAAGAGCGCCCATGCGGACTGATCCTGTTCGCGCGCAACTGCGAAACGCCTGCACAGATCAGGGAGTTGACCGGTTCATACAGGGAAGCGGTCGGCGCGGACGGACTGCTGGTGCTGATCGATCAGGAAGGCGGGCGGGTGCAGAGGCTGGGTCCGCCGCATTGGCGCCGCTATCCCGCTGCGCGCCGCTTTGCCGACCTCTACATTCGCGACGCGACGGCAGGTAGCGAAGCGCTGAGGCAGGTGACGCAGCTGATGGCGTCCGACCTGCGGGCCCTGGGCATCAACGTGGATTGCCTGCCCGTGCTCGACGTGCCCGAAGCAGGCGCACATGACGTGATTGGCGACCGTGCCTATGGCACCGAGCCGTCAATCGTCGCGCGGCTGGGACGGGTTGCCGCCGAGGCCTGCCTGGCGGCGGGAGTGCTCCCAGTCATCAAGCACATTCCGGGGCACGGCCGGGCGCGGGCGGACAGCCATATATCGCTTCCGGTCATAGACGCGGCTCTGGGGGAGCTTGAGGTGACCGATTTTCCGCCATTCGCGGCGCTTAAGGACATGCCACTGGCAATGACCGCACATGTGTTGTTGACGGCGCTCGATCCGGAGCGTCCCGCGAGCGTTTCACCCGTTATAATAAGCGACGTGATTCGCAAGCGAATCGGCTTTCAGGGACTGCTTATGAGCGACGATGTAAGCATGGGTGCGCTGGGGGGCGGTCTTGGCGACCGCGCGCGTGCCGTCATCGCGTCGGGATCGGATGTCGTGCTGCACTGCAACGGGAAGATGGATGAAATGAAGGCGGTCGCCGCCAGCTCACCGGAACTCGCCGACGCCTCGCTGCAGCGCTTTGCCGACGCGCTCGGCCGTCTGGTCGAGCCGGAAGTGCTGGACGTGAAGTCGGCCGAAGCGGCCCTCGCCCGTGTCATGGAATCCGCCGGGCTGGAAGGAATGGGCGCGTGACCGAAGAAGACGAAATCGAGGAACAGGACAGCGCGCCAGAGTCGGACTCCTTCGATGACGGGGGGGAACGCGCCACGCGCGATACCTTCGTCGTCGATGTGGAAGGCTACGAGGGCCCGCTCGACCTGTTGCTGGCGCTGGCGCGCACGCACAAGCTCGATCTGGCAAGGATTTCCATCCTGAGGCTGGCGGAACAGTATCTGGCCTTCATCGAGGAGGCGCGGCGGCTGCGTCTGGAGATCGCCGCCGACTACCTGGTGATGGCGGCATGGCTCGCTTTCCTGAAGAGCAAGCTGCTGCTGCCTGAAGATAAGGACGGCGACGAGCCGACAGGCGAGGAATTGGCCGCGCAGCTCGCCTTCCGGCTGAAACGGCTGGAGGCCATGCGGGATTCCGCCGCGCGGCTGATGACACGCAAGCGCCTCGGCCAGGACATCTTCCCGCGCGGAATGCCCGAAGGGATCAAGCTGGTCCGCTCCAGCGCCTATGACGCCAGCGTCTATGATCTGCTCGCGGCTTATGCGATGCAGCGCCAGCGCACGGCGGTCGATCACATCAGCTTCAAGCCGCGGCCGGTGCTGTCGCTGCAGGAGGCGCGCAAACGGCTCGAGCGCATCCTCGGACAGTGTTTCGACTGGGCGCCGCTGGACCGGCTGTTGCTCGACTATCTGACAGATCCGGACATGCGCCGCAGCGTCATGGCCAGTTCGCTGGGCGCCACACTGGAATTGACCCGCGAAGGCAAGGCCGAGCTGAGGCAGGCACGCCCTTATGCCCCGCTTTATATGCGGAAAAAGGGCGCCGCGGCCTGAACGGGCTGGCCGAAGCGGACAGAATCGTTGCAACTTTTGCGGTCAGCGCCATAACCGGGTAACAGGAACCAAAACGAGTGCAGATGAGCGGAACACAGAAAGAGAAGCCGATCATGGCCGACGATCAGGAAGACGAGCCGCGCATGGCGCGTCTGCCCTTGACGCTCCCGGAGAATGTCATGCGCCTGCCCTCCGCCGACAGGCGGGAGCGGCTTCGTATCGTCGAGGCGTTGCTGTTCGCCGCGTCCGAGCCGTTGTCGGAGGACAGCCTTGCCGCGCATCTGCCGCGCGGGGAGGACATCCGCGCGCTGATCGAGGAATTGCAGACGCTTTATGCCGGCCGGGGCATCAATCTGGTGCGCGTGGCGGGCAAATGGGCCTTCCGGACCGCTGAAGATCTCTCCTTCCTGCTGGAGCGCTATGCGACTGAGCAGCGGCGGCTGTCGCGGGCCGCGCTGGAGACGCTGTCGATCATCGCCTACCACCAGCCAGTGACCCGGGCTGAGATCGAGGAAATCAGGGGTGTTTCCACGTCAAAGGGCACGCTGGACGTGCTGCTTGAGACGGGTTGGGTGCGCCTGCGCGGCCGCCGCCGCGCGCCCGGCCGGCCGATCACCTATGGTACGACCCCGGCCTTCCTGGAGCATTTCGGTTTCGACAATATCAAGGACCTGCCTGGCCTTGGCGAATTGAAGGGCGCGGGCCTGCTGGACGGCAACCTGCCACCCGGATTCATGGTTCCCGCGCCGGACGACTCGACGGAATTGGCCGAAAACGAGGATCCGCTCGAAGACATGCCGGCGGAGGCCGAAGAGCCTCTCGAGGCAGACGATGGTGAGAGTGAGCCCGGTGGCGAGGAGCCAAGGGCCGGGTAAGGCTGTCGGGGCAGCGGGCTTGCAAGCCCGGCACGGTGTCGCGTAAGTAGCCTCGTGTTGTCGAAACAGGACGTTCCAAAAGACAGTAAGTCGACGCCGCGCGCCCGCTGGGGCGCGCGCGGCACGGCTGCCGCCACCATCGCGGCGCGGCTCACCTTTGACCGGGTGGGACGCCGGTTCGGTGGCGTACAGGCGGTCGATGAGCTGTCTCTGGACGTCGAGCCGGGGCAGATCGTCTGCCTTCTCGGGCCATCGGGTTGCGGCAAGACCACGCTGCTGCGGCTGGCGGCGGGACTGGAAAGGCCGACGGCGGGGCGCATTCTCATCAATGACCGCGAGGTGGCGGGCGTGGAGCGTTTCGTTCCGCCAGAGCGCCGTGGTGTCGGGCTGATGTTCCAGGACTTCGCCCTGTTCCCGCATCTGACGCTCATCGACAATGTCGCCTTCGGCCTGCGCAATCTGGGCCGCAGCGACGCCCGCAAGGAGGCGCGC
>JAYZVT010000370.1:0-3921 GCA_036155355.1 Pseudomonadota bacterium | reverse complement strand
GCCTTGTGGGTCAGGTAATAGGGATCGACGCCTATGCAGTGGCCGCCGACGAGACCAGGACGGAAGGGTTGGAAGTTCCACTTCGTTGCGGCCGCCGACAGCACTTCCTGTGTGTCGAGTCCCATTTCCTTGAACAGCATTGCCAGCTCGTTGATGAGGGCGATGTTGACGTCGCGCTGGATGTTTTCGATGACCTTGGCGGCTTCCGCGACCCGGATGGACCCGGCCCGGTATGTGCCTGCGGTGATGACCTGCGCATAGACCGCATTGACGAGATCGGCTGTTTCCGGTGTCGAGCCCGACGTCACCTTGACGATATCGGGCAGCCGGTGCGCCCGGTCGCCCGGGTTGATCCGCTCGGGAGAGTAGCCGCAGAAGAAATCCCTGTTGAAGGTAAGGCCGGACGCGCGCTCCAGTTCGGGCACGCAGATTTCCTCCGTCGCACCGGGAAACACGGTGGATTCGTAGACCACTATGCTGCCTGGCTTGAGCACCGAGCCGACGGTCTTGCTGGCCGAAATGAGCGCCGTCAGGTCGGGCCGCTTGCTCTGGTCGATGGGCGTGGGAACGGTAACGACGAAGAAGTTGCAGCCCGCCAAGTCGGCGGCCGAGCTGGTGAATTCCAGATGCTGCGCCCCGGCGAATTCATCCTTCGTCACCTCGTTGGTGCGATCTACGCCCTTGGCCAGCTCCCCGACACGTCGCGCGTTGATGTCGAACCCCTTGACCGGGTAGTGGGCGGCCATGTGAACGGCGAGCGGCAGGCCCACATAGCCGAGCCCGATCACGGCGATCCTCACATCTTTCTGGGCTGGCGGCGTCATGGCGTGCGGGGCCTGTCCGGGAACAGTTTTCTGCATGGCGCGAGGCTCTTAACACGTCCCTTTCGCCAACGCCAATACGGGCGGCGGTGGCAGTGCTTTTTCGCTCATGCGCCATTTTGGAGCGGTCCGGAGCGGCTGATTTGTGCTAGCAACGGCGCGCCGTTAAGCCAACATGGTAAAGGCGCTCGTGATCGGGCGCCGTGCCGGCTAGTCTTGATCACTTCAGTCCCGCCGGGCCGGAAAATACGCATGAAGTCACGGACATCGACATATCTGCGGCAGCTCGAAGCCGAGAGCATCCATATCATGCGCGAGGTGGTGGCCGAGTTCCGCAATCCGGTGATGCTGTATTCCATCGGCAAGGATTCCTCGGTCATGCTCCATCTGGCGATGAAGGCCTTTTACCCGGCCAAGCCGCCATTTCCGCTGTTGCATGTGGACACCACCTGGAAATTCCAGGAGATGATCCGCTTCCGGGACGAGTCCATGGCTCGTCTTGACCTCGATCTGATCGTCCACACCAACGATATTGGAGTGCGCGAGGGCATAAGCCCGATTGCCCACGGCAGCACCCACTATACCGACGTGATGAAGACCCAGGCGCTGCGCCAGGCGCTCGCCAGCCGTAAATTTGATGCGGCATTCGGAGGGGCCCGGCGCGACGAGGAGAAATCGCGGGCCAAGGAGCGTGTATTTTCGTTTCGCAGCGCGTCCCAGGGATGGGACCCCCGGAACCAGCGCCCGGAGCCTTGGGGAACCTGCAATCCATGCCTGGCTCAGGGCGAGAGTGTTCGGGTATTTCCGTTGTCCAATTGGACGGAACTGGATATCTGGACCTATATCCTTCTGGAAGACATTCCCGTTGTTCCTCTCTATTTCGCGGCTGAGCGGCCCGTGGTCGACCGGGATGGCCTGCTGATCATGATTGATGACGACCGTCTGCCGCTTGATCCCGGCGAGACACCCCAATTGCGTCGCGTGCGTTTTCGCACGCTTGGCTGCTACCCGCTCACCGGCGCTATCGCCTCTGCTGCCGACAGTGTGCCAGGCATCATTGCCGAGCTTCTCGAAGCGCGCTTTTCCGAACGTCAGGGCCGCCTGATCGACCACGACCAGAGCGGATCGATGGAGAAGAAGAAGCAGGAGGGCTATTTCTGATGGCCCGTCTTCGCATCGTCGAGAAAGCTGCGCCCGACAGCCGTGCGGTCGAGAAGCTCCTGGCCGCCGAGAACGCCAAGGGCCTTTTGCGCTTTCTCACTTGCGGCAGCGTTGACGACGGCAAGAGCACTCTGATCGGGCGGTTGCTCTATGACTCTCAGAAGGTCTGCGAGGACCAGATGTCCGCATTGGTCGCGGACAGCCGGCGTTTGGGAACGACGGGCGGCGATCTCGACCTTGCACTGCTCGTCGACGGCCTTCAGGCGGAGCGCGAGCAGGGCATCACCATCGATGTTGCCTATCGGTATTTCTCCAGCCCTAAGCGCAAATTCATCGTCACCGACACGCCGGGCCACGAACAATACACCCGCAACATGGCCACCGGCGCCTCGACCTCGGATTTTGCCGTCCTGCTCGTGGACGCGCGCAAAGGTGTGCTGACGCAGACCCGTCGCCACAGTTGCATTCTGTCTCTGCTGGGCATCCGCAAGGTCGTGCTCGCGGTCAACAAGATGGACCTCGTCGGTTTTGCGAAGGATCAGTTCGAGAAAGTTGCCGACGACTACCGGGCGTTCGCGGAGAACCTGGAGTTCGAAGATATCAAATGCATTCCCATTGTCGCGCGCGACGGTGACAATGTGCTGGCGCCAAGCGCCAGGATGCACTGGTATCACGGGCCGACCCTGATGGGACATCTGGAAACCGTGGATGTCGGGGAAAGGGCAGCGGAGCGCCCGCTCCGATTTCCCGTACAATGGGTCAATCGTCCTGACGGCAACTTCCGCGGTTATGCGGGAACTGTCGCCTCGGGTTCGGTCTCCGCGGGCGACGAAGTTACCGTATTGCCGGCGGGCATCAGCGCGCGCATCGCGCGCATTGTCACCGCGGACGGCGATGCCGGGTCCGCCGGCCCGGGCGAGGCGGTGACGCTGACGCTCGAGAGCGAAGTGGATGCCGGCAGGGGCGACGTGATTGTCCGGCCCAACGAACTTGCCGAGGTGTCCGACCAGATCTCGGCCCATGTGATCTGGATGGCCCGCGAACCGCTTCTGCCCGGCCGCGTCTACCTGATCAAGAGCGGTCACCAGACGACAACGGCCACAGTCAGCAGCCTCAAGCACAAGGTCAACGTCGAGAATTTGGACCATGTAGCCGGCAAGACCCTGGAGCTGAACGAGGTCGGCTATTGCAACCTGAGCCTTGGCAAGGCCCTGGTGTTCGACTCCTACAAGGCCAACCGGAACACAGGCAGCTTCGTACTTATCGACCGGGCGACCAACGCCACGGTCGCCGCTGGCATGATCGAGTTCGGCCTGCGCCGCGCCACCAATATCCACTGGCAGGCGCTCGATATCGACAAGTCCGCCCGCTCGGGCCTGAAGGGCCAGAAGCCATGCGTGCTGTGGTTCACGGGCCTGTCCGGATCAGGGAAATCCACCATAGCCAGTCTGCTGGAAAAGACGCTCCATGCGCGCGGGCGCCATACCTACGTTCTCGACGGGGACAACGTGCGCCATGGCCTCAACCGCGATCTCGGCTTCACCGATGCAGACCGGGTGGAGAACATCCGCCGCGTGTCCGAGACGGCCCGCCTGTTCGTCGATGCGGGGTTGATCGTCATTGTCTCCTTCATTTCGCCTTTCCGGTCGGAGCGCCGTATGGCGCGCGAACTGTTCGGCGAGGGCGAGTTCATCGAGGTATTCGTGGATACGCCATTGGATATTTGCGAGCAGCGCGATCCCAAGGGGCTTTACCGCAAGGCGCGTGCGGGTCAGATCCGCAATTTCACCGGTATTGATTCCGCATATGAAGTTCCCGAATCGCCGGAAGTCACGCTCGATGCGGGCGGCCGCGCCGCGCAGGATCTCGTCGCCGGGCTTGTCGAGGAAATGGAGCGCCGCGGGCTGATCTGAACTGCGCGAACGGTGCTAGTTCAGGC
>JAYZVT010000369.1:0-3893 GCA_036155355.1 Pseudomonadota bacterium | reverse complement strand
CTGCTCGCCGACCGGGTGATCATGATGTCCAACGGTCCGCGCGCCAGGGTCGGACGGGTTATGGACGTCAACCTGCCCAGGCCACGCAGCCGCAAGGCGCTGCTGGAACATCCCGATTACTACGCATATCGCGAAAAGCTGTTGACCTTCCTTAAGGAATACGAGGACGGAGATCCCGAAACGAAAGCATCCGTAGAGGATGCGAGCGCGGAGGCCGCCTGATGTCCCGCAAGCCAACAAGCCCGGGTTACAAGCGGAAGCTGGTGGTGGTCGGCAATGGCATGGCGCCGGGGCGGATGCTCGAACACCTGTTCGACATGGCCCCGGACGCCTATGACGTGACCGTCTTCAACGCCGAGCCAAGGGTCAACTACGACCGCATCATGCTGTCGCCGGTGCTGTCGGGAGAGAAATCCTTCGAGGAAATCGTCATCCATGGCGACGGCTGGTACATCGATCACGGCATCACCCTCTACAAGGGACACAAGATCGTCGAGGTCGACCGCAAGGCAAAGACAGTCCGGTCCGAGCACGGCGAGGTCGCTGCCTACGACAAGCTGGTGATCGCCACCGGGTCCGTGCCCTTCGTGCTGCCGGTGCCGGGGGCAAACCTCGCCGGCGTGCTTACCTACCGGGACCTCGACGATGTGGACGCCATGATCCTGGCGGCCAAGTCGCGGGGCAACGCGGTAGTGATTGGCGGCGGCTTGCTGGGCCTGGAAGCGGCGGCAGGGCTTCTCGAGCAAGGCATGAGCGTCACCGTCCTGCATCTGATGCCGACGCTGATGGAGCGACAGCTCGACGCGGCGGCGGGCTACCTGCTGCAACGCGAGCTCGAACGGCGCGGCATCACCGTCATCACCAAGGCGGCTACGAAGAAGATTTCTGGCGACGGCAAGGTGCGCGCGGTGCATCTCGAGGATGGCACCGAGATTCTGGCAGATTTGGTGGTCATGGCTGTCGGCATCCGGCCGAACAGCCAGCTCGCCAAGGATGCCGGCCTGGCGGTCAGCCGCGGCATAACTATCGACGCCCGCATGCAGACGTCCGACCCAGATATCCTTGCGCTTGGTGAATGCGCCGAGGTCGGCGGGACGACATACGGCCTCGTCGCCCCGCTCTACCATATGGCGGAGGTCGCGGCCCGGACCCTGGCGGAGAAGATCGGACCGGTCTTCACCAATCCCTCCACCGCAACCCGCCTGAAAGTCACGGGCATCGACCTCTATTCGGCCGGAGATTTCGCGGATGGCGACGGACGCGAGGAGATCGTGCTGAGGGACGCGACCGCCGGCGTCTACAAGCGGTTGGTGGTCGAGAACAACCGTGTCATCGGCGCAGTGCTCTATGGCGAAACTGCCGACGGGCCGTGGTTCTTCGAGCTCATCAAGAACGGCGCCGACATCTCGGAGATGCGCGAGACGCTCGTCTTCGGACGTGCCTATCAGGGGGGCTCTCCCCTGGACCCTACGGCGGCCGTTGCAGCCTTACCGGATGACGCGGAGATCTGCGGCTGCAACGGCGTGTGCAAGGGAAAGATCCTCGCGGCCATCACCGGAAAGGGACTGACGTCGCTGGATGATGTGCGCGCCCACACCAAGGCCTCCGCCTCTTGCGGTACTTGCACTGGACTGGTTGAACAGCTCCTGCAACTCCAGCTTGGCGACGCGTACAACCCGGCGGCCGTGAAGCCGATGTGCGCCTGCACGGAGCTGGGGCATTCGGACGTACGCCGCCTTATCAAGGCCAAAGCGCTGAAATCCATCGAGGCGGTGATGCAGGAGCTGGAGTGGAAAACCTCCTGCGGATGCGCCAAATGCCGTCCTGCCCTCAACTACTATCTCGTCAGCGACTGGCCGGACGACTATGCCGACGACTACCAGTCGCGCTTCATCAATGAGCGCGCCCACGCCAACATCCAGAAGGATGGCACCTATTCGGTTGTGCCGCGCATGTGGGGCGGCGTCACCAGCGCGGCGGAGCTGCGCGCCATCGCCGACGTGGTGGACAAGTTCAGGATTCCCACCGTCAAGGTCACAGGCGGCCAGCGCATCGACATGCTGGGTATCAAGAAAGAGGACCTGCCGGCGGTGTGGGCCGACCTCGGCAAGGCCGGCTTCGTCTCCGGCTTCGCCTATGCCAAGGGCCTGCGCACGGTAAAGACCTGCGTCGGCACCGACTGGTGCCGCTTCGGCACCCAGGACTCCACAGGGCTCGGCATCCGCATCGAGAAGTTCATGTGGGGCTCGTGGACACCGGCAAAGGTGAAGATGGCGGTGTCGGGCTGTCCGCGCAACTGCGCGGAGGCCACATGCAAGGATGTCGGCGTCATCTGCGTGGATTCCGGCTACGAAATTCATTTCGCCGGCGCCGCGGGCCTCGACATCAAGGGCACGGAAGTGCTGTGCCAGGTCAAGACCGAGGACGAGGCGCTGGAGCATGTGGTGGCGGTCGTTCAGATGTACCGCGAGCAGGGTCACTATCTGGAGCGCATCTACAAGTGGGCGAAGCGCGTCGGCGTGGAGGGAATTCGTCAGCACCTCGCCGATCCCGAACGCCGCAAGGCCTATTTCGACCGCTTCGTGTTCAGTCAGAAATTCGCGCAGATCGACCCCTGGTCGGAACGGGCTTCGGGCAAGGACAAGCACGAGTTCAAGCCGCTCGCCGCCGTGGACAGGCTGGTGGCTGCCGAATGAAGGGGCGCGGCATGGAATGGATCGAGATCGGCCGGCTCGCGGACATTCCGCGCAGGGGCGCGCGCTGCGTGGAGACACCACGCGGCAAGATCGCCGTGTTGCGGACCGCGGACGACCGCATTTTCGCGCTGGAGGACCACTGCCCGCACAAGGGCGGCCCGTTGAGCCAGGGCATCGTGCATGACGCCGCCGTCACCTGTCCCCTGCATAACTGGGTGATCAGCCTGGAGACGGGCCATGCTCTGGGGGCGGACGAAGGCTCGACACGCGCGGTTCCCGTGAAGGTTGACGATGGGACGATCTTCATCGCACCGGCCGCGGCCAAGGAAGAGGCGGCATAGGCGATGGAGGGGCCGGCGGACAGATGCAACAGAACCACCTGCCCCTACTGCGGGGTCGGCTGCGGTGTTCTGGCCACCGTGTCTGAGACAGGTGACGTCTCGGTCGCGGGCGATCCCGACCATCCGGCCAACTTTGGACGGCTATGCTCGAAGGGCGCGGCGCTCGGCGACACGCTCGGCGAGGACGGCCGCCTGCTCTATCCGGAAATCAACGGGCGGCGCGCAAGCTGGGACGAGGCGCTCGATCTCGTCGCACGGCAATTCAGCCAGACCATCGCGGAGCACGGGCCGCAAAGCGTGGCGCTCTATGTCTCCGGCCAACTGCTGATCGAGGACTACTACGTCGCCAACAAGCTGATGAAAGGCTATGTGGGCACGGCCAACATCGACACCAACTCGCGGCTGTGCATGGCCTCGTCGGTGGCGGGGCACAGACGCGCCTTCGGCAGCGACACGGTGCCCGGCTGTTACAAGGATCTGGAGACCGCAGACCTTGTCATTCTCGTGGGTTCCAACCTTGCGTGGTGCCATCCGGTGCTGTTCCAGCGGCTCTTGGCGGCGCGTGGGAAGCGCGGCACGCGCATCGTCGTGGTCGATCCGCGCCGCACGGTCACGGCGGAAGCAGCGGACCTGCACCTCCCCATAAGGCCCGGCAGCGACGTTGCGCTGTTCAACGGGCTGCTTTCCTGGCTACACGGCAACGGCTTTACCGACGGCGACTACGTCACGCGCTACACCAGCGGCATGAGCCGGGCGCTGGCGCAGGCCCGCGACATGACCGCCTCCGACACCTCGGCCCTGACCGGCATAGACCGATCCGCACTAGAGACCTTCTTCCGGATGTTCGGCGAGACGG
>JAYZVT010000368.1:0-3744 GCA_036155355.1 Pseudomonadota bacterium | reverse complement strand
CCTCGCACAAGTTCACCTTCTCGCGCATGATCGACGCCTTCCGCGAGCTGCGCAGGTCGGGCCGCGTGATGGTTCTGTCGTCGCTGCTCGGCTACTTCGTCGGCATTCTCCCCGCAGCAGGCGCCACACCCGGCTCGCTCATGGCCTACGGCATGACCAAGAGCATGGCGCGCGACCCCAGCCGCTACGGCAAGGGAGCCATCAACGGCGTGGTCGCGCCGGAATGTGCCAACAACGCCGCCAGCACCGGCTCCATGCTGCCCATGCTCACGCTCGGCATTCCCGGATCACCGACGACGGCGATCCTGCTCGGCGGCATGATCATCTGGGGCCTTACGCCCGGACCGCTGCTGTTCACGGAGCAGCAGGAGTTCGTCTGGGGCCTTACGGCCAGCCTCTACACGGCGAACCTGTTCACACTCATCATCAACATCGCGCTGATCCCGGTATTCGTATGGGTGCTGCGGATGCCTTTCACTATCCTAGCCCCGTCGATTTTCGTTCTCTGCTTTGTCGGCGGATTCGCACCGGACAGCCGCATGTTCGATCCATGGCTGATCCTGCTGTTCGGCGTGGTCGGCTATCTGATGCGCAAGCTTGACTATCCGATGGCGCCGCTTGTTCTGGCCATCGTGCTGGGGCCGCTGGCTGAAAAGACTTTCCGCCAGACCATGATCGGAGAACAGGGCGACTGGACGGTTTTCTTCACCCGCCCTCTCTCCGCGATCATCATGCTCTGCGCGCTCGGCCTGATCGTCTATCCGCTCTATCTGGCATGGAAGCGCCGCGGCGAGTTCCCCGGCGACGAGGATGAGGCAGGCGGCATGGAGATGGCGGGCGCGGCATCGCGGCCAGTACGCCGGAGCAAGGCGGCTGCCAAGAGCCCGGCACGGAAGCGGAAATAGGTGCGAGTGTAGCGGAGGGCGGCAAGAAGCCGCTTTTCCGGGAAAAAAGTCAGGACTGGTTGCACGCTAGAGAGTCACTGGTGTATGGTATACCAGTGAACCACACAGGGCGGCGGGAAGTGATGCGTCAGCGACGACGTTCCCTGTTCGAGGTGACCGATGGACAATCTGCAGATTGAAATCAAGCCGATCGAGGAAGGTTTCAGCCTCAAGTCGCGAATCTACGAGTCGCTGAAGTCGGCCATCGTCAGCATGAACATCTACGACGAAAATGCCGAACTGCGCCTCGACGAGCGCCGTCTGTCTGAACAATTCGGTATTTCCCGCACGCCCCTGCGCGAGGCGCTGGCCCGGCTCGACCAGGAAGGCCTGGTCAACATCGTGCCGAGGCGCGGCATCTACATCGTCCGCAAGTCAAAGGCGGAGATCCTGGAAATGATCACCGTATGGGCAGCGCTGGAGAGCATGGCTGCACGGCTCATCACGCAGAGCGCGACGGACGAGGAAATCGCCACGTTGCGCGAATTCACCACCATCGACGGGAGCAAGGTGAAGGCGCGCATCGACGAATATTCCGACAGCAACATCCGTTTCCACCAGGCCATTCTCAAACTCAGCCACTGCAAGCTGCTCAACGAGATGGCAAGCGGACTGTTCATGCATGTGCGCGCAATCCGCGCGCGCACCATTTCCGAGGAAGACCGCGCCAGCCGCTCGATTGTCGATCACCTGCATATCATCGAGGCGCTTGAGGCCCGCAATACAGACCTGGCGGAACGGTTGGTGCGTGAGCACACGCTGAACCTTAAGGCGCATGTAGAAAGGCACTTCGTCGAGGCCGAGTGACCGGCCGACCAACCATGTCCGGACACGGACAGACTGCAAAAGATTTGAAGTTTCTGGGGAGCGAACAGAATGTCAGCTACAGCACACAGCATCGATGCGAAACCGGGCAAGGCGGCGGCGCCGCAGGCATTGACGGACGGGTTTCATCTCATCATCGATGCGCTCAAGCTCAACGGCATTAATACGATCTACAACGTTCCGGGCATTCCGATCACGGACCTTGGCCGTTACATGCAGGCGGAAGGCATGCGGGTGCTGTCGTTCCGCCACGAACAGCATGCGGGCTACGCGGCGGCGATAGCCGGCTATCTGACCAAGAAACCCGGCGTGTGCCTGACCGTTTCCGCTCCCGGCTTCCTCAACGGCCTGACCGCGCTCGCCCATGCAACCACCAACTGCTTCCCGATGATCCTGATGTCCGGCTCTTCCGAACGCGAAATCGTCGATCTGATGCAGGGCGACTACGAGGAAATGGACCAGCTCGCCATCGCCAAGCCTTTGTGCAAGGCGGCGTATCGCATCCTCCATGCGGAAGACATCGGCATCGGCATTGCGCGGGCGATCCGCGCGGCGGTTTCCGGGCGTCCTGGCGGCGTCTATCTTGATCTGCCGGCCAAGCTGCTCGGCCAGGCTATCGACGCCGCTGTGGGCGAAAAGTCGCTGGTGAAGGTCATCGACCCTGCCCCGGCGCAGATTCCCTCCAGGGAGGCCGTTGACCGGGCTCTGAAACTTCTCAAGGGCGCGAAGCGTCCGCTCATCATCCTTGGCAAGGGCGCGGCCTACGCGCAGGCGGACGACGACATCCGTGCCTTCGTGGAAAAGAGCGGCGTCCCCTATCTGCCGATGAGCATGGCCAAAGGCCTGCTGCCGGACAACCATCCGCAGTCTGCCGGCGCGGCGCGCTCGCTGGTGCTGAAGGAAGCCGACGTCGTCATGCTCATTGGGGCGCGACTCAACTGGCTGCTGTCTCACGGCAAGGGCAAGACCTGGGGTGCGCCCGGCACGCAGAAATTCATCCAGGTGGATATTGAGCCCAAGGAAATGGACTCCAACGTGGAGATCGCCGCTCCGGTCGTGGGTGACATCGGCTCTTGCGTGAAGGCGCTGCTCGACGGCATAGGCTCCAAATGGACAAAGCCGCCGGCGGACTGGTTCAAGACGGTCAAGGAAAAGGCCGAGAGCAACGTCGTGAAGATGGCGCCGAAGCTGCAGAACAACAACGTGCCGATGGATTTTCACGGCGCGCTCGGCGTGCTGCGCACGATCATCAAGGAGCGCCCCGAGACGATCCTCGTCAACGAAGGCGCCAACACGCTGGATTTTGCCCGCAGCATCATCGACATGTACAAGCCCCGCAAGCGACTCGACGTGGGCACGTGGGGCATCATGGGCATCGGCATGGGCCAGGCCGTCGCCGCTACCGTGGAGACCGGCCATCCGGTGTTGGCGGTCGAGGGCGACAGCGCCTTCGGCTTTTCCGGCATGGAGGTGGAAACAATCTGCCGCTACAAGCTGCCGGTCTGCGTCGTCGTCTTCAACAACGGCGGCATTTATCGCGGCACCGACGTCAATCCCTCGGGCGGCCCGGACGTGGCGACCACGGTGTTCGTCAAGGATGCACGCTACGACAAGATGATGGAGGCTTTCGGAGGCGTCGGCTACTACGCCACGTCCCCCGACGAACTGAAGCGCGCGGTGAACGAAGCGCTGGATTCCGGCAAGCCCTCCCTGGTCAATGCCGTGATCGACGAGAAGTCGGGCACGGAGAGCGGCCGCATCGGCAATCTCAATCCGCAGAGCGTGGTGGCCAAGAAGTAGCCCGCGCGAAGTTCCAACCTATCAAAGACAGGTGCATGAAATGAAAGCTCTCGAAGGGGTCCGCATTCTCGACCTGACCCACGTCCAGTCAGGCCCGACCTGCACACAGCTGCTGGCATGGTTCGGCGCCGATGTGATCAAGGTTGAGCGACCGGGGGTTGGCGACGCGACCCGT
>JAYZVT010000367.1:0-5536 GCA_036155355.1 Pseudomonadota bacterium | reverse complement strand
GTGAGCCAGTTGAAATAGACCGGAAATCCTGCGCCCTGGAGCATGGACACTGTCTCGGTCAGAGGCAGGCCGACGACGTTGGTGTAGGAACCGACGAGCTTGCGCACGAAGCAGCCGGCGATGCCCTGTATGGCATAGCCGCCGGCCTTGCCCTGCCACTCGCCCGAACCCAGATAGCTGTCTATCTCGTCGCGGCTCAGCCGCTTGAAGCGCACGCGCGTCTCCACGACCTTCATGCGCGACGATCCCGATGGCAGCATCAGGCATATCGCGGTGTGCACCCGGTGGGAGCGGCCCGAGAGAAGGCGGAGCGCAGCGGCGGCTTAGTCGAGCAGCTCGGCCTTGGCAATCACGCGCCTGCCGACCGCGACTGCTGTGTCGGCGGCGAGGATAAAAGAGCCCGCAAGGTCAGGTTCGCCCGCCACGATTTTTTGCGCGGCTTCCGCCTTGGCCCTGGCCAGACGGCGCACCAGCGTGCGTGGCACCTCGCCCTTGCGCGGCGTCTCGTCAATGCTGGAGGGGCGCAAGGCGTCGGGCTCCAGCCCCACCTTCTGCAACAGCGCGAGGCGGCGCGGCGATCCGGAAGCAAGCACCAGCCTGGGCCGACCGGATGCGGTCTTCTTCGCAGTCGTTGCGCCGTCCGCCGGGTCAGCTGGCTTTGCGCGGGCGCGCCCGGCGGCAAAGGGCAATGCGTCCTTGAGGGAAACCATAAGGTCCTGCATCGGTTGTGTCGGGGCGGAGCATGGTCGTCCGTACTGGCAAAATCAAGGCCGCAGGCGCCTAGACGGCAGGCCCGCCGCCAAGATCGAAGCGTTGCTTGATCTTGGCGAAAAGCTGGTCCCGGCAGGCGCGATAGGCATCGAGTATCTGGTCGCGGCTGCCGACGGCGGTCGAGGGGTCGATGGTCGGCCAGTATTCGACGTCGAAGGCCATGGTGCGGGTCAGCTCCAGCACCTGGTGATGGGCTTCGGGCGCCAGCGTCACCACCAGGTCGAAGGAGGTATCGTGCAATTCGGAAATGGCCACGGGTTCGTGCCTGGATATGTCGATGCCGATCTCGTTCATCACCGCGATGGCGAAGGGGTCCGTCTCGCCCTGGCGCACGCCCGCGGACTTGGCATAGACGGCGTAGTTCGTAAGATGACGCATGATCGCCGACGCCATGGGCGAGCGAATGGCATTCATCTGGCATGCGAACAGCACCGCTCCCGGCAGTCCTTTTGCACGCGCCGGCACCGGGCCTAACCCTTCCAGTGCAGAACGCAGATGAGCGTGAACAGCCTGCGGGCAGTGGGGAAATCGACCTCGATCTTGCCTTCGAGCCGCTCCATGAGCAGGCGGCTACCCTCGTCGTGCAGACCGCGCCGGCCCATGTCGAGAGCCTCGATGCGGCTCGGCGGCGCGGTCTTGATGGCCTGGTAGTAGCTCTCGCAAACAAAAAAGTAGTCCTTGACGATCTTGCGGAAGGGCGTGAGCGACAGCATCACCGCATTCAAAGGCTTCTGGTCGGCGTCGCCGACAGAGAATACAAGCCGGTTCTCCTCGATGGAGAGGCGCAAGCTATATGGCCCCTCCCCTGCCGCCAGCCGGAAGTGGTTGTCCTCGATCAGGTCGAAAATTGCGACCTTGCGTTCATGATCGATGTCGGCGGTGGAGCGGCGGATCGACGCCTCATCGAGCGTGACCTCGATCAGGCGGCTGCGGTCGTCGCTGTTGCCGGCGTCCGACATGAGCCCTAACTTCGCCCCCGCCGCGTCATGGGATCATCTCCGGTTCAGCCGGATGCCGACCGACCGGCCATGTCCCTCTAACCCTTCCGCGCTGGCCAGCGTCATGGCCGCCGGACCGATCGCAGCCAGCGCGTCGGGGTCGAGCTTGAGGATCGACGTCCGCTTCATGAAATCCAGAACGCCGAGACCGGAGGAAAAGCGGGCGCTGCGGGCGGTGGGAAGCACGTGGTTCGGCCCCGCGACGTAGTCGCCGACGGCTTCAGGCGTGTAGCGGCCGAGAAAGGCCGCGCCTGCGTTGCGAATCCGGCCTAGCAGCTCCTCGGGATCGTCGGTGGCAATCTCCAGGTGCTCCGGCGCGATGCGATCCACCAGGGCGGGGGCTTCGTCGAGCGAACGCAGCACGATGATGGCTCCCAAACCGCGCCAGCTTTCACCGGCGATCGTGCCGCGCGGCAGCTGCTTCAACTGGCTGTCCACGGCCTGCGCCACACGTTCGGCAAATCCCGCATCATCCGTGACAAGGATCGACTGCGCGGACGCGTCGTGCTCGGCCTGCGCCAGCAGATCGGCGGCGATCCAGGCGGGGTCGTTGCCTGCATCGGCGATGACCAGCACTTCCGAGGGGCCGGCGATCATGTCGATGCCAACCGTGCCGAAGACCTGGCGCTTGGCGGCGGCGACCCAGGCGTTGCCCGGCCCGGCGATCATCGAAACCGGGGCAATGCTGCGCGTGCCGAAGGCGAGAGCGGCGATCGCCTGCGCGCCGCCCACGCGGTAGATCTCGTCCACGCCGGCAAGCCGCGCCGCCAGCAGTACCAGCGGATTGATCTCGCCTTGGGGAGAGGGAACCGTCATGGCCACGCGAGGCACGCCCGCAACGCGCGCCGGGATGGCGTTCATCAGCACGGAGCTGGGATAGCTGGCGGTGCCGCCGGGCACATAAAGACCTGCCGCCTCGACCGCCGTCCAGCGGTAGCCCAGTTCGACGCCGGCGGCGTCGGTATAACGGTCGTCGCGTGGAAGCTGGCGCTCGTGGTGGCTGGTGATGCGCTCGCGCGCCAACTCCAGCGCCTTGCGGGTCTCCCTGCCCACAGAGGCGGCAGCGGCATCGATCTCGGCGTCGGAGATGCGGATACCCGCCTTGCCCAGGTCAAGTTTGTCGAAACGCAAGGTATAGTCGATCAGCGCCGCATCGCCGCGCGCGCGCACGTCGGCGATGATATCGCGCACCGCCGCATCGACGTCGGCGGACGCTTCGCGCTTGACGCCAAGTAGCGCCTCGAAGCGCTCGGGGAAATCCGCCTTGGCGCTATCCAGTCGCGTGACCATGTGATGCTCTTGCTTATCCCCGGAAGTCCGGGCCCTAGGATCCGTGCGTGTGCTCGTCGTTGCGATGCTCGGGTTTGCTCGCCGTTTCCCATACGGGGCCGAGATCGCTCAGCTCAACCTCGATGCATTCAACCAGAAGGCGAATGGCGCCACCGCCGGCGAAATAGAGATGCACCGCGCCGGAGGGATCGTCACCCGGCTCGAAGGACACCGCAAGCAGCTCCAGTACGGCATCCTTGGCGTCGAGCCTGATGCCCTGCAATTGCGCCTTCTCCACACGGTCGATGCGCAATGCGGCGCGGCGGCGGCGATATCTTGCGTTCGCTCCGGAAACGCTCGCAGAAGCCCAGTCGAATCGGTTTACCACGGCGGCGAAGCGGCGCTGCTGCGGCACATAGGCGATGTCGGCGATCCGCAGTACGGCATCCTGAAGATGCGCGGACAGGACCTGCAGATCCTCTACATCCAGCGCAGCCAGTTTCAGCGAATCCGTACCGGAATCCATCTCATCACCTTGCCACAGAGCGTCAGGAAAATCAGTCATTTGCCCCGGCCAGATGTGATAGCGGGCACGGGGCAGGCTTGCAATGCTTGAAGCGTGAAGTTCAGCTGCTGAGACGCTCTATGGAGGCTCCGCAGGCGCCCAACTTGGCCTCCAGCCGCTCGAAGCCACGGTCGAGATGATAGACGCGGTTAACCGTGGTCTCCCCTTCAGCGACCAGACCGCCAATAACCAGCGACACGGAGGCGCGCAGGTCGGTCGCCATCACAGGCGCGCCGCGCAGATGTTTCACGCCATTCACGCGGGCAGTATCGCCGCTCAGCGCAATGTTCGCGCCAAGGCGGACCAGTTCCTGCACGTGCATGAAGCGATTCTCGAAGATGGTTTCCCTGATGGTTGATGTGCCGCCAGCCAGCGCCATGGCGGCCATGAGTTGCGCCTGCAGATCGGTGGGGAACCCCGGGAAGGGCTGCGTCTCGACGTCCACCGGCTCGAGACCCGCGCCATTGCGGGCGACGCGGATTCCGCGATTGGTTTCGGTGATCTCCACGCCGGCGCTGCGGATGACGTCGAGCGCGGATTGAAGCAGGTCCGCGCGCGCGCCTTCCAGCAGCACGTCGCCGCCGGCGGCGGCAACGGCCAGCGCGTAGGTGCCTGTCTCAATACGGTCAGGCAGCACGGCGTGCTCGGCGCCATGCAGTTGCGCAACGCCCTCAATTCGAAGGGTCGAAGTGCCGATGCCCTCTATCTTTGCCCCCATGGCAAGGAGGCAGTTGGCGAGGTCTGCGACCTCGGGCTCGCGAGCGGCGTTCTCGATCACCGACTCGCCCTTCGCCATAACCGCGGCCATGAGCACATTGTGAGTCGCGCCGACGGAGACTTTCGGAAAGACGACGCGGGCGCCCTTGAGGCTACCGGATGCGCTGGCGACGACGTCGCCGCCCTCCAGTTCGATATTCGCACCTAGCGCCTTCAGACCTTCGAGGTGCAAATCGACCGGCCGCGTGCCGATGGCGCATCCACCGGGAAGGGACACCCGCGCCTTGCCCGCGCGCGCCAGCAACGGCCCGAGCACCCAGAAGCTAGCGCGCATGCGCGAAACCAGCTCATAGGGAGCCGTCGTGTCCACGATATCGGCGGCGGTGAGGCGGAAGGTGCGGCCCTCGTCGGCGCCCTGGCCGGGACGCTTGCCGGCAATGCCGAGATCGACGCCATGGTTGCCGAGAATGCGGGCCAGCAGGCTGACGTCGGCCAGCTGGGGCATGTTGGTCAGTGTCAGCGTTTCGGGCGTCAGCAGGCTGGCGATCATCAACGGCAGCGCGGCGTTCTTGGCGCCGCTGATAGGAATCGTGCCTTCGAGCCTGCGCCCGCCCTTGATCCGGATTCTATCCATGTGCCGGGTACTTTCCCTCTGCCTGCTTCCCCGTGTCCGGGGGCGGCGTCCCGTTTCGTTTAGACGACAGGGGGTGGCGCTGCAAGGCTGCCCCTACCTTAATCCTTAGGCCCGCTCTGCGGCGGCTTTGCGGCCCCTGACGCATGGCCCCGGGACTTGTCCTTCCGTTTGCGGAGGTTTTCCCGCAGCGCCTTGGCCAGCCGCTGCCTGCGCGCCTGCGCGGCGGCAGACTTATCACTTCCCTTGCCAGCGTCCTGTGCCACCGCCTTCCCGGCCCTCCCTGCTGCCCGGTTTCAAGACTAGCGCAAGGACCGGCTTAAGAGGTCATTAACGAAATACACGTATTACGTGCATTAAAGGCCGCTACGCTCTTTTTGCGCGTGTTTCGCGGGCGACCTGCAGCCAACCCGGCCGCGCCGGTTCGTACAGCGTCGCCAGCAGGCCGTCCTCCAAGGGATGTGCAATGTCTCGAACCGGTCCTGCGCCCTTCGCGGCGCGCGTGGATGCTCGCGCTCATTTGCGGCGCTTTCTGGCTCCTTTGGCGGTCGCTGCCTTGATGACCGGCATGCCCGATCCCGCTTC
>JAYZVT010000366.1:0-6010 GCA_036155355.1 Pseudomonadota bacterium | reverse complement strand
GGAATACGTGGTTGACGGCCAGAAGGTGCGCCCGGTTCCCGATGGGGGCCAGAAGTGATTTCCGCGCTCACCGCCATCCTGTCACGGCCGCGCAGCGTGCTCACCATGATGGTCGTCATGGTGCTGGCGGGAATCTATGTCTACGTGACAATCCCGAAGGAAGCCGATCCCGACATCGACATTCCCTTCTTTTACGTCTCCATCGTACAGGACGGCATTTCGCCTGAGGATTCCGAGAGGCTGCTGATCCGGCCAATGGAGACCCACCTTCGCGGCCTCGACGGCCTGAAGGAGCTAACCGGGGTGGCTAGCCAGGGCCATGCGGGCATCATCCTCGAATTCAACGTGGACGCCGATCACGCCAAGGCGACCGCGGATCTGCGTGAGAAGGTGGACCAGGGCAAGGCCGACCTGCCCCAGGACGCCGAGGAACCGGTGGTCACGGAGATCAATTTCGGCCTGTTCCCGGTCATGGTCGTCACGCTGTCGGGCAACGTGCCCGAGCGTACGCTGTATCTGCATGCGCGCCGGCTGAAGGACCAGATCGAGGCCATACCCAGTGTCCTTGAGGCCAATCTCGCTGGCCACCGGGAAGAGTTGCTCGAGGTCGTCATCGATCCGGCACGACTTGAATCCTACGACATCAGCCAGGATGAGCTGATCCGCGCTGTCACCAACAACAACCGCCTGATCGCCGCTGGATCGCTGGATACGGGCAAGGGGCGCTTCAACGTCAAGGTGCCGGGTCTGTTCGAGACGGCCAACGACGTCTACGGCCTTCCAGTCAAGGTGTCGGGCGACTCGGTGGTGACGCTGTCGGACGTGGCCGAGATCAGGCGCACCTTCAAGGACGCCACGACTTTCAGCCGTTTCAACGGCGAGCCGACGATCGCCATCCAGGTCATCAAGCGGATCGGCACCAACATCGTCGAGAACAACCGCGAAGTGCGGCGCGTGGTCGCCGAGTTCAGCAAAAACTGGCCGGAGTCCATCCGCATCGGCTTCGCGCTCGACCAGTCGAAATTCATCTTCGAAGTGCTGGGTTCGCTCCAGTCGGCCATCATGACCGCCATCGCTCTGGTGATGATCGTCGTCGTAGCGGCACTCGGCCTGCGCTCGGCGCTGCTCGTCGGCGTGGCGATCCCCGCGTCCTTCATGATCGGCTTCCTGCTGATCGGCCTGCTCGGCATGACCGTCAACATGATGCTTATGTTCGGCATGGTGCTCACAGTAGGCATGCTCGTGGACGGCGCCATCGTCATCGTCGAATACGCCGACCGCAAGATGGCCGAGGGTATGGAACGGGGCGAAGCCTACCGACTTGCTGCGCAACGCATGTTCTGGCCCATCGCCTCCTCCACCGCGACGACGCTGGCGGCCTTCCTGCCGCTGCTGCTGTGGCCGGGGGTGCCCGGAGAGTTCATGAGCTACCTGCCAATCACGGTCATCATCGTGCTTTCGGCGTCTCTGGTGACCGCGATGGTCTTCCTGCCTGTGCTCGGCTCAATCTTCGGCAAGAGCGAAGCGCAGGCCCAGGAGGCCGCGCTGGCCCGCCAGCTGTCGGGAGCGAGCCAGGTGGACTACCACAGCATTCCTGGCCTATCCGGGACCTATGTGAGGTTGCTCGAAACGCTCATCCGGCATCCGGCCAAAGTGATCGTGGCGTCCCTGGCGCTGCTGATGGGTGTGTTCTTCGCCTTCGGCAAGTTCAGCAACGGCGTGGAGTTCTTCGTGGACACCGAGCCGGAGCAGGCCATGGTGCTGGTTTCGGCGCGCGGAAACCTGTCGGCGGATGAGGAACTGAAACTGGTTCGCGAGGTGGAGGACCGAATCCTCTCCGTGCATGGGGTCAAAGCCGTCTTCACCAACACCGGCGCGCCTCCGGGCGGCCCGGCTGTGGGCCGCGGCGCGGGCATCGACAGCCCGAACGACCAGATCGGCCAGATCACCATCGAGCTGGACGACTACGAGAAGCGCCGAAAAGGCAAGATAGTGCTGCAGGAGATGCGGGAGAAGACAGCGGATCTCGCGGGCATCAAGGTGGAAGTGCGCAAGCGCGACGACGGACCTGCGACGGGCAAGGACATCCGCCTGGAAGTGAATGGCCCGGACCGGGCCGCCGTCGATGCGGCCACCGCACGTATTCGTGAGCATCTGGACACGCAGATGACCGGATTGCGCGATGTCGAGGACACGCGACCCCTGCCCGGTATCGAGTGGGTCGTTACCGTGGACCGCAAGGAGGCCGGGCGCTACGGAACGGACGTGGCCTCGGTCGGCGGCATGATCCAGATGGTCACCAACGGCATCCTGGTGGGCAAGTACCGACCCGACGATTCCGAGGATGAGGTGGATATCCGCATCCGACTGCCCCAGGACGACCGCACCATCAACCAGCTCGACGCCCTGCGCGTGGCCACCCCAAAGGGCCTCGTTCCCATCGGCAACTTCGTCACGCGTCAGGCGGTGCCCCGGGTGGATACCATCACCAGAACCAACGGCCGTCACAGCATGATGGTGAAGGCCAACACCATGGACGGTGTGCTCGCGGACACCAAAGTCAAGGAACTCGATGCCTGGCTGAAGACGCAGACATGGCCGGACAATGTGAACTACCGCTTCCGCGGCGCGGACCAGGAGCAGAAGGAATCCGGCGCCTTCCTCGGCAAGGCCATGGTCGGAGCCCTTTTCCTGATGTTCATCATCCTGGTGACGCAGTTCAACAGCTTCTACCAGTCGTTCATCACGCTTTCTACCATCGTGCTGTCGCTGATCGGCGTGCTGATCGGTATGATGGTCACGGGTCAGACCTTCTCTATCATCATGACCGGCACTGGCGTGGTGGCGCTCGCCGGCATCGTCGTCAACAACTCCATCGTGCTGATTGACACCTATAACCGCCTGCGCGGATTGGGCATCAATCCCATCGATGCGACGCTGCGCTGCTGCGCCCAGCGGCTGCGGCCGGTGATGCTGACCACGATCACAACCATCTGCGGCCTGCTGCCGATGGCGATGCAGATCAACGTGGATTTCTTCACCCGTACCATCCAGGTGGGCTCGATCACCTCGATCTGGTGGGTGCAGCTGTCCACCGCAATCATCTTCGGGCTCGGCTTTGCGACGCTGCTGACGCTGATCCTGACGCCGACTTTGCTTGCAATGCCCGAAGTCTACCGGCGGGCCTGGGCGCGCCGCCGTGGCCGCACGGAAATCCAGGCAGATGAGGCCGACGACGGGCGGCGTCTGGCCGAGGCGGCAGAATAGAAATTCTGCGGCCAGGAGTCCCTGCCCGGCCTGACGTCAGCCCCGGGGCCGGGCGCAGGCAGCCGTCAGTTCCTTTTCATAGGCGAAGATGCCCGGCGTGCCGCCGGTATGGATGAAGACGGCATCACCCGAGGCCGATGCACGCGCACGGTCGAGAAAGCCGGCGAATGCCTTCGCGGTATAGACGGGATCCAGCATCAGCGCCTCGGTTTCGGCCCCCAGACGCATGGCATCCATGACTGCATCGCTCATGCGGCCATAGCCGGGGGCAAGGTGGCTGTCGTCGAGAATGACGTCCGCCTCCAGCACCGGGCAGGCCATGTCGAGAAGTTCCGCGATCTGCGCCACCCTCTCGACGATGCGCTTGCGCTGAATGCCGGAAGCACGGCGAACGCAGACGCCCGTCACACGAGCCGGCGAGCCGAATGCGCGAAGCCCGAACAGCAGGCCCGCATGGGTGTGGCCGCTGCCCGAGGCGACAACAACATCTTCAAGCTTCAAACCCTGCTCCGCCGCCTGTTCAAGCAACTCTCGCGCGGCATCCACATAGCCGAGCGCCCCGAGAGGCGCATGACCCGGCGCAAGTGGTATCACGTAAGTCTTGCGGCCCTTGCGGCCAAGCTCAGCGGCGATCTCGCGGATGTTCCTGTCGGCCCCCTCCTCGTCGTCGCCGCTGGGATAACTGTGCAGCGTCGCACCGAGCAGCCTGTCGATGAGAACATTGCCGGAATTGTGGTATGTGGGATCGTTCTTGGCCACCCGCTCCTCGAGCTGGATGTGGCACTGGAGGCCGAACTTGCGCGCGGCGGCCGCCGCAAGGCGAACGAAATTCGACTGGACAGCGCCGGTAATGAGAATGGTGTCGGCGCCCTCGTCCCTCGCCTCGCCCAAATAGAATTCGAGCTGACGCACCTTGTTGCCGCCAAAGGCCAGACCCGTCAGGTCGTCGCGTTTCACATGGAGACCTTCGCGGCCCAGGTGGGCGGCGAGATTGGGCATCGGCTCCAAAGACGTGGGCCCGCGCATGAGCGTGGCACGCGGCTTCTCATCGAGCAGGCCGGCGGAGGGATTGCGCTGATCCATTTACTGCCTCAATCAGCCGTGGGGAGCGGCAGGCGGCTCGGGATGCGGCGGAGCGGAAGAAGGCTTGCTCGACCCATTGCTGGCGCGCGCCTCGGCCTCAAATTTCGCCTGACTGCGCTGATAGGTGGTGGCGCTGAGGGGAATGACGGCGAGGTAAAGCAGCGTGCCGAATGTGAGCGTGTGATCGGGATAGGTGACCAGCAGCGCAAAAAAGGCCATGGCCAGCACAAAGACGGGCAGCACATACTCCCGGGCGACCCGCTGGCCGAGCTTCTTGCCGGAATATGTCGGCACCCGGCTGACCATGAGAATGGCGATGGCAAGGGTATAAACAAGCACCAGCAGTGGGTGGGCGGAGAACTCCGCCACGCCGAGATTCTCGGCATAAAGCGGCAGCAGCACTATCAATGCGCCGGCAGGCGCCGGTATGCCGACGAAATAGCCGGCCTTCCAGGCCGGCTGGTCTTCCGCCTCGATCATGGTGACATTGAAGCGCGCCAGCCGCAGGGCGGCGCAGATGGCGAAGATGAGGACGACAATCCAGCCCAGGCTCTTCAGGCCGCCCAGCGCCCAGGTGAAAATCACAATGGCGGGGGCAACGCCGAAATTGACGAAGTCGGCGAGTGAATCCAGTTCGGCGCCGAAGCGCGTCGTCGCCTTCAGCAGCCGCGCCACCCGGCCGTCGATTCCGTCGAGAAACGCCGCCAGCACCAGCGCCGCCACCGCCACATCGTAGCGATGTTCGATGGCCATGCGGATGGCCGTGAGGCCGGCGCAAAGGGCCATGAGCGTAAACAGGCTCGGCACCAGAGCACGAATGGGAATGGAGGCCCGGCTGAACATCAGCGGCCGGCGTCGCGGACGGTCCTCCTTCTCCGGTTCAAATGGCGGAAACAACTGGGTCATGGCCCTGCTCGCTACGGCATACGCTCCAAAGGCGTCAGCTCGCCCGCGCCTGACGGACGCCTTCGCCAGAACTGAGGTCGGCCAGCACGGTCTCGCCCGCGACCGAGCGCTGTCCGACGGCAACCAGCGGCGCCTTTCCTGGAGGCAGGTAGATGTCTGCCCGGCTGCCGAAGCGGATCAGGCCGATACGTTCGCCTGCCTCGACGGTAGCGCCCTCGGCGGTGAAAGTCACGATGCGGCGCGCCACCAGCCCGGCAATGAGCACGCAGCCAATACGCGCGCCGCCAGCGGCCTCGAAGGTAAGGCACTGGCGCTCGTTGTCCTCGCTGGCCTTGTCGAGAGCGGCGTTGAGGAAAAGCCCGGGAACGTATTCCGCCTTGGCCACGCGGCCGGGCACGGGAGCGCGGGCGATATGCACGTCGAAGACGGACAGGAAGATGGAAATCCGTGTGCGGGGGGCGCTGTCGAGGCCAAGTTCCGGCGGCGGTACAACCTCCTCGATGGCAGTGACCTTGCCGTCGGCGGGAGCAATCACCAGCCCTTCACGCAGGGGCGTGACCCGCTCCGGGTCGCGGAAGAAATAGGCGCACCAGCCTGTGGCGATGAAGCCCAGCCAGCCAAGCGGCTGGGCCACCCAGAAGAGCAACAGGGCGATCACCGCGAAGGCCGCCACGAATTTGTGGCCGTCAGGATGAACCGGCGCCACCGAGGCGGCCATGGTGTCGAACAGCGATTCGGATTCCTTCACGTCAAC
>JAYZVT010000365.1:0-2754 GCA_036155355.1 Pseudomonadota bacterium | reverse complement strand
CAGGCGCGATGCCCATCAGCAAGAGCGCCGCGAAAAGCGCCATGGCCGGCCGTCGATCCATCATCCCAGCGCGATGTACCTTTCCAGGTGATGGTCTGCATCACCGAAGATGTGGTCGATCATGGTGATGCGCTTGGCGTAGTGGCCGACCGGGTATTCCCAGGTCATCCCCATGCCGCCGTGGATCTGTATCGCTTCTTCCGCCACAAGCCGGCCGATGCGGCCGACCAGGTGCTTGGCCGCAGCGGCGTGGCGCTCGCGCGTGTCGCGCGGGCCATCGAGATGGGCGGCGGCGTTGATCAGCGCGGAACGCATCTGCTCGAGCTCGATCAGCACGTCGGCCATGCGGTGCTGCAGTGCCTGGAACTTGCCGATGATGATGCCGAACTGCTTGCGGGTGTGCATGTATTCGACGGTCTGGTCCTTGGCGACTTCCATCGCGCCGAGCGCCTCGGCGCCGAGGGCGAGTATGCCGCGGGCGACGGCTGCCTCGATGGCATCGAAAGCCGCGTCCTGCCCGCCCAGCAGTTCGCCTTCTGCGCCGTCGAGCGCGATCTCGGCCGCCGGGTAGCCGTCGACCGTGCCGTAGGAACGCATCGAGACGCCCGCAGCCTTCGCGTCGACGAGGAACAGCGAGATGCCATGGGGGCTGGCGGTTTCGCCGGAGGTGCGCGCCGAGACGACCAGCAGGCCGGCAGCGGCGCCGCCGAGGACGACGGACTTGTTGCCGGTGACCTTCCAGCCGCTTCCGGCCTTCTCGGCCCGTGTCGAGACCTGCTCCAGCTCGTAGCGGCTGTCGGGCTCGCCATGAGCGAAGGCGACCCATGTCTCGCCGGCGATGATTTCCTCCAGGATGGCCCTTTGCGCGTCGTCGCCGCATTCGGCGATGAGCGACCCTGCGACGAGCGTCGGCAGGAAGGGCTCCACCACCAGCGCCCGGCCGAGCGCCTCGAAGACGACCATCAGGTCGGTGCCCGAGCCGCCGAAGCCGCCGGCGCGTTCATCGAACAGGGCACCGATGACGCCAAGCTCGGCAAATTGCGCCCACATCTCGCGCGAGAAGCCCTCCTCGGAAGCGGCAATCGCGTGGCGCTTGTCGAGCGGGTAATTGTCACGCAGGAATTTCTCCAGCGTTTCAGCCAGCATGCGCTGGTCGTCTGTGAGTTGAAAGTTCATGGATCTTTTACCGACTTTGGAAGTGGGCCTTCAGCTCGTTCAATTAGCTCTAGCGGCCATGAATGATGAGAGTAGAGAAAATCTTTGCCGCCCTCTCTGTCTGTGAGCTTGGCATAAACTTTGAACTTGCTGCCAATCGGAGCCAACAACCTCATCGAACGACTGCATTCGACGTCCGCATCTGTGCTGTAAGCTTGCCCTGACACCGGGCGAACATGAATGCGTGATGTTTTCCCGGACTTCACAGCAAAGTACGTCTCAACAACAAGCTCCTCATATTCCTCCCATGGCTTGGACATTTGACCTCACAACCCCAGCTTGGTCTTGGTGATGATGCCGCGCTGGATCTCGTTGGAGCCGGCGAAGATCGAAAGCTTGCGGTTGTTGAAATAGTCGCTGGCGATCGCGTTGGCGTCGGCGGGACCGATCGGGGCCTCGTTGTAGCCCTCGTCCAGCGCCTCGGAGACGAAGGGCAGGGCCATGGGACCGAGCGCGCGGCGGGCCAGATCGTTGATCTCCTGGCGGATGATCGTGCCCTTGACCTTGAGCATGGAGGCTTCCGGCCCGGGCGCGGCACCCGAATCGGCTTCGACGAGCACGCGCAGGTTGGTGGTCTTCATGGCCTCGAGGTCAATCTCCACCCTGGCCATGCGCTGGGCGAAATAGGGATCGGCCGACAGCGGCCTGCCGCCCTTTTTCGTGCGCGCGGCGATCGCCTTCAACTGCGCCAGCGCAGCATTGGAATTGCCGATATTGGCGGTGCCGGTACGCTCATGGGTGAGCAGGTACTTGGCGTAGGTCCAGCCCTTGTTCTCCTCGCCGACGAGGTTTTCGGCCGGCACCTTCACATTGTCGAAGAAGACCTCGTTCACCTCGTGCTCGCCGTCGAGCAGGATGATCGGGCGCACCGAGACGCCGGGCGTCTTCATGTCGATGAGCAGGAAGGAGATGCCTTCCTGCGGCTTGCCCTCGCTCGAGGTGCGCACGAGGCAGAAGATCCAGTCGGCATAGTGGCCGAGCGTCGTCCAGGTCTTCTGGCCGTTGACGACGTAGTGGTCGCCCTCGCGTTTCGCACTGGTCTTGAGCGAGGCTAGGTCGGATCCGGCGCCCGGCTCGGAATAGCCCTGGCACCACCAGTCGGTGCCGTCGAGGATGCGCGGCAGGTAATGGCGCTTCTGCGCGTCGGAGCCGAACTTGATCAGGACCGGGGCCAGCATCGAAAGCCCGAAGGGAATGATGCGCGGCGCGTTTGCCTCGTTGGCCTCCTCGTCGAAGATGTGCTTCTGCACGGCGGTCCATTGCGCGCCGCCCCATTCGGCCGGCCAGTTGGGTGCGAGCCAGCCGCGCGCATTGAGCGCGGCGTGCCAGCCCTCCATGTCCTCCTTGGTCAGCCGCTTGCCCAGCCTGACCTTGTCGGCGAGGCGCGCGGGCAGGTTGTCGCGCAGGAAATCGCGCACTTCCTGCCGGAAGGCCTTTTCTTCTTCGGTGTAGTCGAGGTTCATGCCATTCCTCCCAGGCAGGCGGGGCGTGCTTGCCTTCGCCGATACGAAGCGCCACTTTGGCCGAGTTCCCGTTCAC
>JAYZVT010000364.1:0-6408 GCA_036155355.1 Pseudomonadota bacterium | reverse complement strand
GAGGCGCGCTTGTTCTCGTCCGTCAACTTCGCGGGATCGGGAACGACGCCGGTGATCGACACAACGTCTTCCGGGCTGGTGCCCCAGGTGACGATGGGCGGCAGCTTCTCCGCATGCAGCGTCACCGTCTCGTCGAACGCGGCGCCGTCGTCACTCCTCAGCGTCTCCCAGTAACGCATTGCCTGCTCCCACGCCCCGCCCTTGGGCGAACGCGGGCGGCCTTTCAGATACTCGAAAGTTTTTTCGTCGGGCGCGATCAGCCCGGCGCGTGCGCCTCCCTCGATGGTCATGTTACAGACCGTCATCCGCCCTTCCATGCTGAGCGCCTCGATAGCCGCGCCCGCATATTCGATGACATAGCCGGTGCCGCCGGCGGTGCCGATCTCGCCGATGATGGCGAGGATGATGTCTTTCGCCGTCACGCCGTTCTTCAGCTTGCCGTCCACCACGACCTTCATATTCTTCGACTTCTTCTGGATCAGCGTCTGGGTGGCGAGCACATGCTCAACCTCAGACGTGCCGATGCCATGCGCCAGCGCGCCGAAAGCGCCATGTGTGGCGGTGTGGCTGTCGCCGCAGACGATGGTGGTGCCGGGCAGCGTGAAGCCCTGCTCCGGGCCGATCACGTGGACGATGCCCTGGCGCACGTCCACCTCGTTGAAGTATTCCACGCCGAAATCGGCGCAGTTCTTCGCCAGCGTCTCCACCTGGAGCTTCGACTCCGGATCGTCGATGCCCTTGGCGCGGTCGCTGGTCGGCACGTTATGATCGACCACGGCAAGCGTCTTTTCCGGCGAATGCACCTTTCGCCCGGACATGCGAAGGCCCTCGAAAGCCTGCGGGCTCGTCACCTCGTGGATCAGGTGCCGGTCAATATAGATCAGGCTGGCGCCGTCCTCCTGTTCTTCGATCAGGTGGTCGTCCCAGATCTTGTCATACAGCGTCTTGGCCATGGTCGTACTCTCACGTCTTGGCGGATTGGCCCGTGTCTTACCGCAGCGCCGTCCGCCCGGCAAATAATTGTGACGGGCGCGGATTGGCAGGCGCCAAAACAAGACGGCCGCCCCGAAGGGCGGCCGTCGAAGTCGCTTCAGTTATGCTGTCTAGCCCTGCGGCCGGACAAAGGCGACCACGCTCGACATCGAGTATTTGCCGATGCCGACCTTGCGGTTGTAGTTGCCGGAGATCAGCGTCACCTTGCCACCCTCCACGCCCATGACATAGCCCACATGGCCGCCGCCGCCCTTGCGGCCGACGACCGCTATGTCGCCCGGCCGGGGATCGCTCACCCTGCGGCCATAGCTGGCGTAGGAGCGCGCCATGCCGGAGCCGGTGCCGGACCGTCCGGCCTTCTTCTCCACCATGTTCATGAAATGCGCGCACCACAGCCGCCCCCGGCCGGTGGGGTTGGTGCCGAGATAGCCGCGCGCGATGTCGATCGCCCGTGATGAGCCGCCTCCAGCACCGCCGAACGAGGCCGGCACTGACATGGACGCCTGCGTCACGGTTGAAGATGCCGAGCCGCCCCACTTGCAGGGAAACTCGCAAGCCCGGGAATGGCCAGGCAGGAAAACAGCCGTCGCGGCGAGCGCGACAGCGCCAATGCAAAGAGATCGCATCGATCAGTCCTTCTTGTTGTTGCAACAGCGGAAGCCGCCGGATTCAGTCCCTGTGCGGACTTCCTCTCAGGGACGCGGGATGCCGCTGACACGGCGTCCTGTCGCTCAGGCGAGAGGATTCGCCCCCGGGGTGGCGCAATCCTCTGTTTCGCGGCGGCAGGAAAATGACGGCAATTGTGACGGGATGTGGCGGTGCCCCGAGGCCCGCCCAAATCGTTAATTTTGCTGGGAAATTCGCAGAGTCGCAGGTCGGCGACGCGCGGCGGACAGCCGTTCAGCTTCGACCTAGACGACTGATCGGAAACAGCTTTTCACGCTCTTCCCGGACCGCCGACTCTATCCCCGCCGGTGGCCGCAAAAAACGGGCACGGCACAGTTTGGCGGAATATTGACGATATGAGTCAGAGGGTTGCGCTGAGCGAAGAGGTGCCATGCGTCAGACGGGAAGCTTGGCGCCAAATGCAAAGGGCAGCGCCCTGGCGCCGCCCTTCACGAACCTCCCTAAACCCACGGGCCAGGCTGTGTCGCCCTTACTCTTTGCCGTTCTTTTTGGCCGGCTTCTTATCCGCCGTCTTTTCTGACTTGGCGGGCGCCTCGGCCTCGGCGTTTTCTTCTTCCGCCGGCACCTCGTCGGCGGTCGTCTCGACCATCAGTGCCTTGGCCTGGGCCACCCAGTCCTCGCGCTCGATGCGTCCCTTGAAATTGAGTACCTCGTCCACCGCCGCGATGTCGTCGTCGCTGAACGCTGCTATCTGTTCAAAACGGGTGATGCCGAGCTTGTTCAGCCGCTGCTGCAGCTCTTCGGCGACGCCCTTGATGAGCGTGAGGTCGTCGGCCGGGCCCTTGGGCCGGGTGAAGCCCTTGAAGCTGCCGGCGACGGGCCGTGCCTGCTTCTTCTCGGTGATGCGCGCCGCCTTGCCGCGGCGGCCACGCAGGTAGTAGAGCTTTGCGCGGCGCACGCGGCCCTTGCGAACCACGTCGATGGAAGCGATCAGCGGCGAGTGCACCGGGAACACGCGCTCCACACCCTCGCCATAGGAAATCTTGCGGACGGTGAAATTCTCGTTGAGGCCGCCGCCTGAGCGGCCGATGCACACGCCCTCATAGGCCTGCACGCGCTCACGGTCACCCTCGACCACCTTGACGTTGACGCGAACCGTGTCGCCGGGCCCGAAGTCGGGCACCGGACGCTTTGCGGCAAGCGCTTCCGCCTGCTCTTTCTCGAGCTGCTGGATGATATTCATTGGTCGTACCTTTCACTCCGGACGACTGCCCTGGTCTTCGCGGACCATCGGCGACCGCCATTCTTTTTGATTGGTATTCCGCCCGGCTGCCCGTGCCTTGTGGCCGCGATCCCGCCGGACTGGCGCGGGTTCTAGAGCAATCGGACCCATTTGTCGAGTGAGGGTTTTGCCTGCCTAGGGGTCGGCTTTTCCGGCCCCGGCATGTATTAACCCTGCATGGCCTCGTCCTCCCAGAGCGCCCGTTCGCGCCCGGAGTTGACCATCCGCGCGGTGCTGACGGGCATGGCGCTTGGCGCGGTCCTGACCCCCTGCAATGTCTATTCCGGCCTCAAGATCGGCTGGGCGTTCAACATGTCGGTGGCGGCCGGTTTGCTGGCATTCGCCTTTTGGCGCACCGGGGAACGGATCGGCGCGCGGCGCTGGGGCCTGCTGGAAAACAACATCAACCAGACCGCTGCCTCCTCTGCCGCATCCATCATTTCTTCCGGCCTCGCGGCCCCAATACCGGCGCTGGCGCTGCTCACGGGCCAGACGCTGGCCTGGCAGTGGCTGGCGCTCTGGCTGTTCGCCATCAGCCTCGTCGGCGTCGTGGTCGCCGCCGGCCTGCGCAACCAGATGCTGGAGGCCCGCCACCTGCCTTTCCCCTCCGGCGTGGCCACGGCGGAGACCATCCAGGATATCCATGCGGGTGGTGGCGAAGCCGCTTCGCGACTGCGCGTGCTGTTCCCCTCCGCGCTCGTGGCGGCGGCACTCAAGCTGGTCCATGACCTCGCCTATTCCCTGCCGCGCCTCGCTCCCGGCCTGAAGTTCCCCGGCGGCGCGACCGCCGCCAATCTCGGCTTCGCGCTCGATCCGTCCCTGCTGATGGTCGGCTTCGGCGTCATAGCCGGAGTGCGCGCCGGCCTCTCCGCCCTTGCGGGCGCGGCCATTGCCTGGGGCGTACTTGGTCCACTGGCGCTGATGCGCGGCTGGGCGCAGCTGGGCGGCGCGGATGGCTCATGGTTCGGACCGCTGGTGGAGTGGCTGCTCTGGCCTGGAGCGACACTCATGACCGTCGCGGCGCTTGCGTCCTTCGCCATTTCGCTGGCGCGCATGGTCGCCCGCGGCCGCCGTGGGCAGTCGAACGGGAAAGCGGCGCGCATCCTCGTGCTTGGACGGCGTACCTTTGCCGCTGCGTTTCTCATTTCGCTGCTGGCGGCAAGCTCCGCGCAGGTCGCGCTGTTCGGGATAGGCCCCATCGAAGCAATCGTGGCGGTGCTGCTCAGCTTCGGCCTCGCGGCAGTGGCAGGTTGGGTATCGGGGGAGACCGGCATCACGCCGGTGGGGGCACTCGGCAAGGTGACGCAGCTTTCATTCGCGCTGATCTCTCCGGGCAACGTCACCGCCAATCTGATGAGCGCCAACGTCACTGGTGGCGCAGCCGGTCAGTGTGCCGACCTGCTGCATGATCTGCGTACCGGCCAGATCATCGGCGCTACGCCGCATCTGCAATTTGTCGCGCAGCTTTTCGGTGTGCTGACCGGAAGCCTCGCGGGCGCCGCCGCCTATCTCGCCATCATTCCCGATCCACAGGCCATGTTGTTGACGCCCGACTGGCCAGCGCCCGCCGTGGCAACTTGGAAGGCAGTGGCGGAAGTGTTGAGCACCGGGCTCAGCGCCATGCCGCCAGGCGCGTTGCCAGCCATGGGCATCGCCGCAATCGCTGGCCTCGCGCTCGCGCTCGCCGACGCCTTCCTGCCCGCACGCGTCGCCCGCTTCCTTCCCAGCGCCACGGCGGCGGGCCTCGGTTTCGTTATCCCGGCTTGGAACTCCATCTCGCTCGCCATCGGCGCGCTCGGCGGCCTCGCCATTTCCCGGTTGGCGCCGGACTGGGCACGCACCAAACTGATCGTGCTGGCCGCAGGGTTGATTGTCGGCGAGAGTCTTGCCGGGGTCTTCACCGCGCTGGCAACGCTGGCAAGGTAGCCGAGCGGTATCCGTTTCCGCCGCTGCGCAGTCCCAAGGATTAGGCTAGGATGCGCCGCGTCTCCGTCCCCGGTCAGCCCATGTTACGGCATACTGTTTCCCGCCATTGGCCCTTGCTCGCCGCGATCCTTGCGATCCTATGCGCGCAGGCGCTCGTTCTGTTCGCCATGGGCCGGGTGCCGATCTGCCAGTGCGGCTACGTAAAGCTGTGGCATGGCGTTGTGCAGAGTGCGGAGAATTCCCAGCACATATCCGACTGGTACACGCCCTCCCATGTCATTCATGGATTCATCTTCTACTGGCTGACCTGGCTGCTGCGTCCGCGCTGGCCAATCCTTGCGCGCCTTGCGCTTGCGCTATTCGTGGAAGCCTCCTGGGAGATCGTTGAGAACACTGACATGGTCATCAACCGCTACCGCGAGGCGACCATCTCTCTCGACTATTACGGCGACTCCGTCCTCAACTCTGTGTGCGATTCGCTCGCAGCGCTTGCCGGCTTCCTGCTCGCTTCGCGCCTGCCGGTGGTTGCAGTTGTCCTCATTGCCCTGTTTTTCGAGATCCTCACGGGCATCCTGATACGCGACAACCTGACCCTGAATGTCATCATGCTGCTCTGGCCTCTCGACGCAATCCGAGAATGGCAGGCTGCTGGATAGCGGCAGCCATCCCCTCAAGGCCGCGTTCGCGAACTCAGGCTACCGGGGTATAAGGAGCGATCGGGGAGGGCATTCGCATGTCGGCAATGGCCGGTTTCGCCAGAGTGACTACACTTGCGCGTTCCGAAGCCCGACTACTCGCCGGACTGGCGACAGTTGCGGTCTTCCATACGATTGGCCAGCACTGGCTTGGCGATCTCTCGCACCCGGTCTGGAATGCCGTAATGTTCGCATGGCTGTTTGCGGCCATGGCATGGTGCACGTTCGGCGTGCTCCATCATGCCGATGCGGTCGCCGTTATGTTGGGTGAGCCCTACGGAACGCTGATCCTCACCATAGCGGTCGTCACCATCGAAGTGACGATGATGGCAACGGTGATGTTCTCCGGTCTGCCCAATCCCACATTGCCCCGCGACACCATGTTCGCGAGCCTGATGATCGTTCTGAACGGGGTTGCCGGCCTTTCGCTGACCACGGGAGCCTTGCGTTACGGACAGCAGGATATCAACCTGCAAGGCGCGACCGCATATATCGCCATCATCACGACTCTGTCGGTGCTGGCTCTGATCCTGCCCAAGTTCACGACTTCGGTTGACGCGCCCGCTTTCACCGCCGGACAGGCCGTGGTGTTCGCCGTCCTGTCCTTGCTCCTCTACATATCTTTCCTGGTCATACAGACCGTTCGCCACAGCGCCTTCTTCCGCGAGCCCGATGTGATCACAGACGCCGGCCCCGGAGCGAATACGGCGGGCATCCATGTTCCGACCCTGGTTTTGCACGCGGTGCTTCTGTGTCTCTCGCTGATGACCGTTGTTCTATTGTCGCAATCGCTGTCACAGATACTGAATCACGCGATAGAGGATGTTGGACTGCCGGTGGCGCTCGGCGGAATTGTGATCGCCATAATGGTGTTGATGCCGGAGT
>JAYZVT010000363.1:0-3903 GCA_036155355.1 Pseudomonadota bacterium | reverse complement strand
GTCAAGATCGACGGTTCCTTCGTTCACAACCTGGCAAAGAGCCCGGAGGACAGGATCTTCGTGGAGACGCTGGCCGGTCTTGCGCGCAGCTTCGGTCTGGAGACGGTGGCGGAGTGGGTGACGGATGAAGCCACCTGCGCGATCCTGGACGAAATGGGCATCGACTACTATCAGGGCTTCCACTTTGGCGCGCCGAGACTGGTCGGCAATGCCCCTGAAGCCAGGACAGGCGCCGCAGATCAGACGGCGCAAAGCAGCTGACACGCGGTCAGCCGGACTTGGTGGAGAGCTTTTCCAGTTTTTCCTGCATCGCCGTCAGCTCGGCCTTTAGCGTCTCGATGTCGCTGCCCTGCTGCGGGGAGGCCGCCGAGGGCTGATCCGAAGGAGCGGACGAGGCCTTCTGGGACCGGCCGGCGCCGAAGGGACCGAACATTCCCATAGCGCGTTCGAAGATGGCGATGTTCTGCCGTGCGTGCTCCTCGATGGCGCCCATGGCGCTGGCGCCCAGCGTGCTGGCTCCGAACGTGTCGGCGAATTGCTTGCGATATCTTTCCTGCTGGCGGGTGAGGGAGTCGAGGCTGACCTCGAGATATTTCGGCACCAGGGCCTCGAAGCCCGCACCGTAAAAGCGGATCAGCTGTCGCAGGAAATTGACCGGCAAAAGGTTTGTGCCGCGGCTCTCCTGCTCGACGATGATCTGGGTCAGAACCGAGCGTGTCAGCTCTTCACCTGTCTTTGCGTCGTAGACGACGAAATCCCGCTCAAGCCGAACCATCTCGGCCAGATCGTCGAGGGTCACATAGGCGCTGGTCTCGGTATTGTAGAGTCGGCGGTTGGCGTACTTCTTGATGACAACCGGCTCGACGTTCGACTCGACTTCCTTAGCCACGGATTTATGATTCCCCAGCGTTGACGGCTGTTTTGTGCCGCAGTGCAAACTAGGTAGCATAGGATTTGTGCGGGGCACCAGAGAATTCGGACCGCAGAGTAAAGACGGTGCCGGCCGGCTAAGAGACGGAAATTGTGACACTAATCTTGCGACACACTTACGACTTACACCTTTGGTCATGTGAACCCATGTCGCATATGCGTAATCGCGGGACGCAAAGTAGAACCGCGAGCATTCCAGCCAAGGAGGCAAATCATGGGCGATAAGGACTCCATCGTCATCGCCGGAGCCGCGCGCACGCCGGTCGGTTCGTTCAACGGTACACTCAGCAGCGTCAGCGCGCACTATCTCGGACAGGTGGCAATCGAGGCTGCCCTGTCCCGGGCGAACGTCGCGCCGGGCGACGTTTCGGAAGTTATTCTGGGTCAGATACTCACGGCGGGCCAGGGACAGAACCCGGCACGACAGGCTTCGATCGGCGCCGGCATACCGGTCGAAACGCCGGCTTGGGGCATGAACCAGCTTTGCGGTTCGGGTCTGCGCGCGGTCGCGCTTGGCGCCCAGCAGATCGAGTCAGGCTCCAGCAGCATCGTCGTCGCCGGCGGGCAGGAGAGCATGAGCCAGTCGCCGCATTGCGCGCATCTGCGCAATGGTCAGAAGATGGGTGACCTCAATTTCATCGACACGATGATCCGGGACGGCCTGTGGGATGCCTTTAACGGCTACCACATGGGCATGACGGCGGAAAATGTGGCGCGTCAGTGGCAGATTACACGCGAGGAGCAGGATGCATTTGCCGTTGCCTCCCAGCAGAAGGCTGAAGCGGCGAAGAAGGCCGGACGCTTTAAGGACGAGATAGCGCCGGTAAAGATTTCCACCCGCAAGGGTGACGTGATGGTGGCGGACGACGAGTATATCCGCGAGGGCGCCAAGATCGAGGACATGCAGAAGCTGCGCGCTGTCTTCGCCAAGGACGGCACGGTAACCGCCGGCAACGCCAGCGGCATCAATGACGGCGCGGCGGCAGTTGTGCTGATGACGGCGGCCGAGGCGAAGAAGCGGGGCATCAAGCCGCTGGCGCGCATTGTCTCCTGGGCGCATGCGGGCGTGGATCCCTCGATCATGGGCACGGGTCCGATCCCTGCGTCTCGAAAGGCGCTGGAACAGGCCGGGTGGAAAACCGGAGACCTGGACCTGGTGGAAGCCAATGAGGCATTCGCGGCGCAGGCTTGTGCCGTGAACAAGGACCTTGGCTGGGATACGTCGAAGGTCAACGTCAACGGCGGCGCCATCGCCATCGGTCATCCTATCGGCGCATCGGGCGCGCGCGTGCTGGTTACGCTGCTGCACGAGATGGCGCGGCGTGACGCGAAAAAGGGACTGGCGACGCTTTGCATCGGCGGCGGCATGGGTATTGCCATGTGCGTTGCCCGGGACTGAGTGCCGCTGCTTCTCAAGTGCCTCTGGCCGGCCTGGGCTTGCCGGCCGGCCGGGACGGCACATGAAAAAAAGCAAGACGTAGAACAGGGAGGGGAGAAGATGGCGCGTGTTGCTGTCGTGACCGGAGGAACCAGGGGCATAGGAGAGGCTATCTCCAAGGCCCTGAAGGCGGCGGGCTACAAGGTTGCGTCCAATTATGGCGGCAACGACGACGCCGCGAAGAAGTTCAAGGAAGCAACCGGCATTGCCGTCTACAAGTGGGACGTCAGCGATCCGGAGTCCTGCGCTGCAGGCTTGAAAAAGGTGGAAAGCGATCTGGGGCCAGTGGAAGTGCTGGTGAACAACGCCGGCATTACCCGCGACACCATGTTCCATCGCATGAGCGTGGAGCAGTGGCGCGCCGTCATCGACACCAACCTCAATTCGCTGTTCAACATGTGCCGGCCGGTGATTGAAGGCATGCGGGAGCGCGGCTTCGGCCGCATCATCAATATCTCCTCGATCAATGGACAGAAGGGCCAGATGGGCCAGACCAATTACTCGGCCGCCAAGGCGGGTGAACTGGGCTTCACACGGGCACTGGCGCAGGAGAACGCATTCAAGGGCATCACCGTCAATGCCATTTGCCCTGGCTATATCGGCACGGAAATGGTGCGAGCGGTGCCTGAGGATGTGCTCAAAAAGAACATCCTGCCCCATATTCCTGTAGGACGGCTGGGCGAGCCGGAGGAGATCGCCCGCTGCGTCGTCTTCCTGGCCGCCGACGATGCTGGGTTCATTACTGGTTCGACGCTCAGCGCCAATGGCGGGCAGATCATGGTCTGAGCGGGTTTTTCCCGCAAATCCGCCATTTTGAAAGCTGCAATAATTTGTGACCTCGCATCCCTACTGGCGGTGCTGACAGGGGATTCCCATATATCGGCGACCGGGGCGGCGAGGGGCTGCGCCGGGCATTTGCGCGGGAGCGCTTCCGAATGACCGGGTGGATGATCGCCGGGGGCCTGTTGTTGCTCTTTTTCGGCGGAGAGTTGCTCGTCCGCGGGGCCGTGCTGATAGCCGACCGCCTCGGCATTTCCTGTCTCATGATCGGGCTAACTATCGTCGGTTTCGGCACATCGACGCCGGAACTCGTGACCAGCCTGCAGGCGGCGCTGGAAGGCGCGCCCGGTATTGCCGTCGGAAATATCGTCGGCTCCAACATTGCCAACGTCCTTCTCATCCTTGGCATTGCTGCGGTGATCTGTCCGATCGCCTGCAACGTCCGGACAGTGATCCGCGACGGAGTGCTTATGCTGGCCGCATCTCTGGCACTGTTCGCGCTGGCGCTAGGCGGCGTGCTCGGGCGTGTGGACGGGGCGCTGCTGACCTTCGGGTTGGCGGGCTATCTCTGGTATCTGTGGCGCGAGGAAAGTGCAGGTGCCAATGCGGGCGGTCAGTCGGCGCCCAATCTCGATACGGACATGGTGCTGCCCTGGCCCGGGCGGCGTTCCATGGCGGCGGAGGTGATACTGCTGATTGGCGGCATGGCGTTGACGGTATTCGGCGGTCGCATGCTGGTGTTCGGTGCCATCGAC
>JAYZVT010000362.1:0-2673 GCA_036155355.1 Pseudomonadota bacterium | reverse complement strand
ATGCCCAACCTGCGGAACTCCAAGCGGCCTTGCCACCGACTGGGCCTGTCGAATGCGACAGAGCGGTTGAGCCAGCTCGGCCGTCAGGCTACGCTATCTCCCGCAACCATGTGGAGTCCGATCATGCACAGGTCGCTGGCATTGACGCTGACCGTGTTTTTGATCGTTTTCGGAGGTGCTGCATCGGCAGCGATGGGGCAATGCCCCGCTGATCCGTTGTCCGCCAGCTACGAGATCTGGCAGGGCAAGACGCTGGCTTACCGGCAGGTCGCTGTCAGCCGCCACCCTTGCGGACGCTGGATCCGTTGCACAGGCGGCTCCGACAGCCGGAAGATCGCCCGCAGTTGCAAATGGCTGTGAATCATTGCCGGGAATTGATGGAGGAGGCGGGCATTGAGAATTCTGGTCCTGATCCTCATCGCCCTGCTGCACGGATTCGCCGCCTTCTGGCTATTTGTCGTCTCCGTGATCATGCGCGGCTATGGCGGCCCCGGTTTAGGGTGGCTGCTGATGGCAGCAGCAGGTGTCGGGGTCGTCATCGGCGCCGTCGGCCTGGTAATGCGTCGGGCCTGGGGCTACTGGATCGGCACGGCAGTCAATGTCGGCATGATCGCGGTGGCGGGTTTCATGGCCTATTCCGCGTTGAATTCAGCGGCCGCGCATGTTCCCAAGGGCGTGTGGATCGCCGCGCTCGCAGTTGCGGCGCAGGCCTTCCTGATGCTGCCGGCCACCCACGCGATGTTCCGCCGGCGGACCGGGTGACCTGCTGTAGCGCCGGGTTAATCCGATGCGGTTCCTTTCCTGGCGAGTTTGCTTGTCGATGCACCAAACTGACATGCCGCCCCTTCAGCGGCTGTCAACCCCATCGAGCGCGCAGCGGAATCCAATGCGGAATCGATCCACGAATGGTAGCTCCGGGCCAAGATTTCCGCGAGCGCGGCTTAGCAATTGCTCCAAGTGCGACATTTGGTTGATGTCCACATTGGCGGCTGGCATCCCGAAACCTGCCAGTCACCAATCGGCCCCAGAATTGCCAGTCAGCAACGCGCCCCCAGTTTCGGCTGTTCCGGGGCGATCTGAAAAATCTGCAGAGCGGACTTACCCTACAGGCCGGCCTGTCTAGACTGCGACATCAAGTGAACGGCAGCGAAGTGCCAGTCGCGGGCATTCGGTTGCCTAATATGGTCCGTCTGGTAATCTTCAATACATGATGAGGGATCGCCTGCTCGTCACCATATTCGCGGCCGCCTTGGTTCTGCTCGCATTCTGCCCGGTGTTGCCGACTGCGGCGCAGAGCAATTCGGAAAATCCGGCATCGCTCTACCACCAGGCAGAAGCCCTTCGTGAAGGCGGCAAATTTGCGCAGGCCGAGCCGTTGCTACGCCGCGCATTGCTCCTGTTCGAGCAGCAAGCCGGTTCGGATCATCAGTATGTCGGGATCGTCCTCAACAGTCTTGGCATGGTCGTGCTGGCTTCGGGTGACGCAAACCAGGCGGTCGAACTGCATCAGCGCAGTCTTGCAATCCTAGAAGCGAAATTTGGGCCGAACCACGCCAACGTTGCGCACAGTCTTAATAACCTTGCCAACGCCCATCAGCACGCAGGCCAAGGCGCAACTGCCGCGCTGCTGTATCGGCGTGCCATTTCTATCTTTGAGGAAACGCTTGGCAGGGATCATCCCGATCTGGCGCACAGCCTGAGCAATCTGGCCGAATTGTTGAAGGCTGCGGGCGACTATCAGGGCGCGGAACCGTTTTTCCGACGAGCCCTGTCAATTCGCGAGGCAGCATTGGCTCCGGATCACCCGCTGTTAGCGGCCAGCCTGAACAATCTTGCCAAGCTGCTTTTCCTGGCGGGCGATTCCGCCAGCGCAGTACCGTTGATGGAGCGAGCCTTCGAGATCCGCGAGAAAAATCTCGGGCGCAATCATCCCGACCTTGCCGACAGCCTGTCAATCTATGCAATCCATATGCAAGACAGTGGCGATCTTGAGACTGCCGAGATTCTTTATCGCCGAGCCTTGGCGATCCGCGAAAATGCCTTTGGTTCGGATCATCCTGCCGTTGCAGTCGACTTGTCGGGTATTGCCGGGATATTGCGCAGGAAAGGTGATTTCGCCGAGGCGGAACTCCACTACCGACGGAGCCTGGCGATAAAGGAAAAAGCGTTCGGGACTAACGCACCCGAAGCGGCTACGAGTTTGGATAGCCTTGCGATCCTGTCCTGGGACCGGCGCGACTATGGCAAAGCGCGAGCGCTATATCGACAAGCGCTTGAAATCTATGAAAATGCGTTGGGAGATGACCATCCAAGTACCGCGCGGGTGCGCTACAATCTCGGTCTGGCGATGTGGAAGCTGCAAGATCGCGTCGCCGCTAGGCAGTTGCTGTTTGATGCACTATCGACGCGGGAGGCCCTGTTAGGCCCAGATCATCCCAGGGTCGCCGATGTACGCAATGCCCTGTCGGCGGTACTCTTGGAAGATGGAGACCGGGTTGCCGCTCTTGATGCCGCACGAGAAGCCGCCCGGCCAGGTTATATCGAACGCGTGTCCTACCTCGGCGCGTTATACGGTGATAGGGAATACTCTGCCGCAGAGATGGCAGAAAGTTTCGAGGCGATTCAGAAAACGGTGTCATCGGAAGCCGGCCTGGCATTGCGAAAACTTGCAGC
>JAYZVT010000361.1:0-4336 GCA_036155355.1 Pseudomonadota bacterium | reverse complement strand
GCATTGCCTTCCTGATACTCGGCAATGGCGCTGCCGGCATGTGGATCGACGGCGGAGGGCTGACCCCCCTGACGGCTAGGCTGTTTGCGTCTCCGCTCGTGGGCCTTGGCCTTGGCCTGTTCCTGTGCTCAAGGGCCAGTGATTGGCGCCAGGTTGCGATTCCCGCCTGCGGCATGATCGCTTTCGGCGTCGCCGTAACGCTCGCAATAGCGCTGAATGCGTCCAGTTTCGTCCTGCCGGGGCCAATGGCCTGGGTGGTAGCCGCAACGCCTGTCCTGCTGTTTCTAACCGGCCTGTGGATACTGTGGACCCGCCCTGCCGGCTTGCGGCTGCGTTAGGAAATCTTAACCAAACCACCCCGTAGCAGCCGGATTCCGGCCACAGCGCCGCCATCTTGCGGAAATATTGTGCAGCGCAATGTAGATGCTTGACCTTTGTGTTGCGGCGCACAACATCTGTCCTGAAAGAATCGGTCTGGAGACGGACGAAGAATGGAATTCGATACGAACGATCGGACTGGCCTCGCCGCGCCGGACACGGCGCGGGGGTCGGTGCGCAAGCTCTGGTACACGGAACTGAACAAGTACCGGGACCATCTGCTGCGCCTCGACGAAGAGAGCCGCAGACTGCGCTTTGGGATGAATGTCGATGACGATTTCATCGAGAACTACACCCGCCGCATCGCCGACATGAAGAGCATCGTCTATGCCTGCGTGATCGACGCCGAGGTTCGCGCCGCGGCTGAGCTTCGCCCGCTTGGCGAGGGATTCAGCGCCGAGGCCGAGGCAGCCTTTTCGGTGGAAAAGGAGCACCAGGACATCGGCATCGGCACCGAACTGATGGGCTGCATCATCCGCGCCGCACGCAACCGCGGCATCTACCGGCTCTATATGAATTGCCTCGCCGAGAACCGTCGCATGCAGCGCATCGCCCGCAAGTTCGAAGCCGTGCTGACTTTCGAGCAGGGCGAAGTGGTTGGTCATCTCAAGCCGGTCACAGCAAATTACTTTTCCATCTGGCGCGAGGCGGTCGAGGACGAGATGGGCTTTGTCATGGCTGTCCTCGACATCCAGAAGCGCGTGCTGCCGGCAGCCTGAAGGAACGCGGCAACGCTTTCTTCACCCTGACCGCCGAAATCGGGCCCGGTAGGCCACGGCGGCAGCCGCCCGTTAAGCCACATATGAAAGTCTTGCCCCCATGGGCGAGACCTGTGGACATGGCGACCGGGGGGACGCCGTTCTGAGGCCTTTGGCCGCCGGCGAACTGCCCCTCTATCTGGATCATCTGGCGAGGCTGGACAGCGCCAGCCGGCGGCTGCGCTTTGGCTGCGCCATGGACATGGCCGCCTTGCAGCATCACTGCCTCGGCCTTGCCGGCATCAAGGCCACCGTCATTGGCGCGTTCCTGTCTGACACTCTGCGTGGCGCCGCCGAACTGGCGCCCGCCCGCGCACCCTTCAAGGGATTCGAAGCAGCGTTCTCTGTCGAATCCGAATACCGCCGCGACGGACTTTGCTTCGCATTGCTCACCTCCGCCGCCAGGCTGGTCAGCCCGGGCGTGCTGACGCTCGTCTGCGATGCGGAGAATGCGCCGATGCTGGGATGCGCCGAGAAAGCTGGTGCCATCATTGCAATCGACGACGACACCGCCATTTGCTCGTTGCGCGATGCGGCCAGCGCAGCGGGCGCGCCGCTGCCTGGATCTGTTCCGCATTTGGGATCTGCATTGTTGCGCGGATACGTCTGACCACTTCTGGTCAACCATGCGTCTTCCGGCGCACCCAGCCCTTGCCCTTGTGTCCGAAATTGAATCGCGCGGGATGCAGCACCTCCGCAAGAATTTCCAGCGACTCCGCAAGCCGCGGTCCCGGACGGTTGAAATACTGATTGCCATCGGCGACGATGACTTCGCCCGCCACAACGGCCTTGAGTTTCGCCCACCCGGGTTTCGCCTCCAGCAGCGGCAATTCCTCCAGTGTCCGTGCAATGTCGAAGCCGCAGGGCTGCACCAGAATAACGTCCGGATCGGCAGCCTGAAGCTCCTCCCATGTCATCCAGGGTGAGTGCATGCCCGCCTCACCGAACAGATTGACGCCGCCCGCCATCTCCACCAGCTCCGGCATCCAGTTCCCACCGGACATCAGCGGCTCGATCCACTCGATGCAGGCGACACGCGGCCGCGCAGTCTCATTCGCCGCATCCCGGGCGATCGCGGCCATGCGCAATTTCAGTTCTGCGACCACGGTCGCCGCACGGTCGCTTTCGCCGAGCGCCGCGCCGACCTGTTCGATACCCTGCCAGACATCGGCCAGCCGGTCAGGGTGCAGCGATACGATGCGCACATCCGGTCCGGCCAGGCGGCACAACGCATCCTCGACGTCGCGCAGCGAAACCGCACAGACCTCGCAATGGTCCTGCGTGACAATGAGATCGGGCGCGACATCTGACAGCCTGTCGGGGTCTACCCGGTAAACCGACAGTCCCTCACGCAGGATCGACTTGATGCGCTCGTCGATCTCTCCGCTCGGTCCCTCGATCCTGAATTTCGGCTCGGTCAGCACCGGCAGCCCATGCACCTCCGGTGGGAAGTCGCATTCATGGCTGCGCCCGACCAGGCGATCCCGCGCACCGAGGGCGCACACGATCTCTGTCGCCGAGGCGATAAGGCTGACCACTCTTCCCGGAGGAATAGCGGACCCAGATTGTTCGGCACTAGCCATGCCACAAACCTAGCCGCTTGGCGGCACATCCGCCATCGCGCTGGTGCAACTACTCCTGCGCGTCGAATCGCGCCAGCAGCCTCGCGTCCATGCGTTGCTTTGCGTAGTAGACATCAAGCCGCTCGCGCGTCCGCTCGCCTCTTCCCAAGCCCAGGAACCGGACCGCGTTGCCGCTCATGAAACCGCGCGCCGCGCGCTCCGCGCCGATCCCCGGTCCATAGATCTTTCTCCGGTACATATGCGCCATCACCGGGAGATAGTCGGCATAGTAGAACTCCTTCGCCAACACCTCCCAGTCGCTGCCATACATCAACCGCTTCCAGCGGTGCGCCCGGGGACCATCGAGAAACGCTTTCCGGATTGGCTCAAGCAGTTTGGCCGCCTCCTGGCAGTGCTGCCCCGCACCCAGCCAGTTGTCCTGCACGGTATCCTGGAAATGCGACAGGTCCGCATAGACGTTGTCGTGCGCATCCATCATCCGGCCGATGCTATCCCGCCAATCGATGCGATCCTTCGCGCCCGTGCCCGAGCCGAAATGGGCCATGTTCAGCCGCAGCTTGCCCATCCCTGGCAATGCGAGAACTTCTTCCCAGAAGCGCGGGTCGGCGCGTTCGGCGAAGCTCACCTGCTCGCCCTTTTCGTTTTCGTAAAATCCGGCACCGTTGGAGTTGGACGTATGCGCCATGATCGGCACGTCGAAATCGGCGCAAAACTTGTAGAGCTGCATCAGCGCCCGGTCGAGCTCCTCCCCGAAGCGGTCCGCATAGGGCGTCGCTGCCGCCCATGAGGGAAACTGCCCAAGAGGAATCGACGCATTCCCGATCGGCCTGAACCCCATGGGCGGATAGAGCTTAACGCCCAAGAAACCACGGTTGAGGATGGCGTCCTCGACGATTTCCAGTGCCGTCTTGCGGCGGCGCTCGGGAACGTCTCCGAAGGAGAGATTGTGGTGGCTGTCGGACACCTGCCGCCACGGGCAAAAAGGCACGAAGGGGTGGATCTGTCCGGGATAATTCAGGATCAGCATTTCCATCAAGTTGACCTGCTGCTCCAGTGTCGTTTGGTATTCCGTCAGCTCCGCGGCCTGTGGCGATGCACCGCCGCCGTCGGCCATGGCCACTGCGTCACGTTCCAGCCAGAACATCATGTCCACCAGAGCCGGCGTATAGAGCGCCACCTCCACGCCCGGTAGCGCGCTGCGATAGGTGTCGACGAGCGCCTCGAAGATCTTGTGCCTGTAGCCGGTTATCATTGCTGTGAAATGGCTGAGCGCTTCCGAACTGTGCGCGAGGTCGTTGCCATAGCAGGACTTGGCATTTCCGCGCGCATATTTGGGCATAGGCAGCTGCGGCAGCCCCGCTCCGAAATCATCCGCGCCCGTCAGTCTTGCCCGCAGCAGCACCATTTCTTCGTCGTAGCCCGGGGTCGCCTTGAGACGATTCGCCAGCAGACGCGCCAACTCCTGCTCCAGCTGGCGACGCTGCGGCGGCTTCAGCTCAATCACGTGATTCGGCAGATAGACCTTGGTGATGAACTGGATCGCGGGGATGTCGCGCGAATTGAAAACATGGCAATGCACGTCGATGATCGGCAGGCCGCGAATCCACTCGTCCTTGT
>JAYZVT010000360.1:0-3832 GCA_036155355.1 Pseudomonadota bacterium | reverse complement strand
GTAGCGGTTGCCGAGGCTCTGCGGATCGCCTGCGCAATCTTGAACTCGTCGGCATCCGGATTGAGCGTGCACAGGGTGATGAAGGCCGCTGCGGTCGAACGGCTGATGCCGGCCCAGCAGTGGATAAGCATAGGCGCCTTGCGGTCCCATTCGAGCGCGAAATCGATGAGGTCACTCACATGCTGCTCGCTTGGCGGCACCATTCCGGGAAGCGGCTCGGTGACGTCGTTCATTGCCAGCCGCAGATGCCGCCCGTCGGCGATGCCCTCCGGCGTGTCGATCATCGTCTCGGAGTTGATGAGCGTTACCAGGTGCCCGATGCCGGACGTTTCGATGGTCGGGTGTACCGCACTCAACGGTCCGACATAGACATGGTCATTCTTCATGGACGCGATACTAGCAGAGTCGCCTTGCAGCCGCATGGCAGGGAAATACCGCGCACCTGGCTCACTTGCTCATCAATGTCGTGAGCTTTGACACGGTTTCAAGGTAGCGGGACTGGGCCTCGGCGGTGGGCAACGGCTTGAGCTTCCTGAGCCTGTCGCGGGATCGGGAGGAGATTCCGCGCGGCGAACCGAAATACGTCCTTGCTTCTGCCTCTGAAAAGCCAGCGAGATAGATGGCCTCGAAGAAGGCTGCGATCCTGTCCGCCCGCTTGATAAAGTCGGTGATGCGTGCGGGTAGCACTCCTGGCAGGCCAAACCGCACGTGAATGGCCTGGAGCAGGCTGTTCTCCAGCGCCCGGTAGTCCAGACCAATGGCCGCCTTGAACGGGCTGATGAGATCTCCCACGACGTATTCGGGCGCATCATGCAGCAGGGCGGCAAGCCGCCATTTCGCCGCCAGCTCCTTTCCAAGCTCGTTGGCCAGTTGCTCCACGACGAGGCTGTGCTGGGCAACGGAAAAGGCGTGTTCCCCGACCGTCTGACCGTTCCAGCGCGCCACGCGCGCCAGCCCATGTGCGATGTCCTCGATCTCCACGTCCAGCGGCGATGGGTTGAGCAGGTCGAGCCGGCGCCCGCTCAGCATTCGCTGCCAGGCGCGTGGCGATGGGGTTGCGGCGCGGGCCATCAGGTGGCTGGCGCCTTGAAAGTTCTTGCCAATTGCGCGCAGTCGGATCGGCGCGGGCAGGCGGCCAGGTGATCGTTGACCATGCCCACCGACTGCATGAAGGCATAAACCGTCGTAGGGCCGCAGAAGCGGAAGCCCTTCGCTTTAAGCGCCTTTGCGATCTGCGTGCTGAGCGGTGTCGATCCGGGTATGTCCGACATGGAGTGAACCTTGTTCTGTGCCGGCTTCCCATCCATGAAGTTCCAGAGGAACGCCGACAAGCTGATCTCTTTATGCAGCTCTAGCACCGCGCGCGCATTGCTGATTGCAGCTTCGATCTTGCCGCGGTGACGCACGATGCCCGCATCGCCCAGCAGCCGCCGGATGTCTTTTTCGCCATAGCGCGCAACTCGCCCAGGGTTGAAGCCGTGAAAGGCCTTCCGGAAATTCTCGCGCTTCTTGAGAATGGTGATCCACGACAGGCCGGACTGGAATCCTTCCAGCACCAACTTCTCGTAGAGTGCAACGTCGTCGGCCTTGGGCACGCCCCATTCCTCGTCATGATAGGCAACGTAGATGGGTTCCGATCCGGCCCAGGAGCAACGACGGGACGCCTTCATACCGCCCCCTTGTCCGCGCCGGACATGTCGAATGTGGCCCAATGCGGCTTGCGCAGGGAAATTTCTGTCGTACCGGCCCGAAGCCTCTCGCCCTTGGCCAGCGCCTCGACGGCCCGGTCGAGACGCAGCAGGGCAAGCCCGGACTTGCCGGTGACGGAGCCGACGATACCAATGGGGAAGTCTCCCGCCGTGACCTGTGTACCCGCTGCAATAGGCCCATCGCCTTCCACTGGCACGACGCGCTTGCGGGCGTTGGCGCGGTGATGCATGCGCGACACGACTTCCTGTCCGACATAGCAACCCTTTTTGAAATCGACGCCGGCAAGCTGATCAAAGTCCGCCTCATGGGGGAAAGTGTCGCCGAAGGCGAAGTCCCGGCCGCCTTCCGGAACGCCCAAGGCAATCCGGTGCGCATGGTAGTCGGCATCCATCGCGCTCTCGCAGCCATATCCCGTCTCCGCGCCTGGCGGCGCAATGAGCCGGTAACCCAGTTCCGCAAGCCTTGGGTCCTGGAACAGAAGCCCTTCCGTGGCGGGCTGCGGCTCCGCGCCCCAGATGGCGCTTACCGCAAGCGTGCGGAACATGTCCGCGATCTCGACTTTCGCGCGCAGCCGGTAGAAGGTGAGCCGCTTCGCAAGCTCGGCAGCAACTTCTCTTGGGCAATCGAGGAGAAAAGAATTCTGGTCCTCAACGATGAGGAAGTCGAAAAGGATCTTGCCTTGCGGTGTCAACAGCGCCGCATGAATGGCCTTGCCGCCCGAGACCCGGTCCATATCGTTCGTGACGAGTCCCTGCAGGAATTTGCGGGCCTCCTCGCCACCCACGCGCAGGACAGTCCGGTCGGGCAATGCGGCGATCTTGCAGCGGGGCATGTCGGCGGTTACTCCTTGCGTCGGGAAATGAGACATAAACACCTGTCGGGCGCGCATCAAGCGCGCCGCCGCCGGCGGCAATACTTTGACCGAGACGTTTGATCTGGTTCTGCGAGGTGGCACGGTCGTCAACCACGATGGCGTCCATGCTGCCGATGTCGGCATTTTCGAGGGTCGAATCCGGGCCGTCGGGTCCATTCCGCGCTCTGCCGCCGGCGAGACCGTAGACGTCTCCGGACTTCACGTGCTGCCCGGTGTGATCGACAGCCAAGTGCATTTCCGTGAACCTGGCGCCGAGCACAAGGAAGATCTCGAGAGCGGCAGCCGGGCCGCGGTGCTGGGTGGAATAACGGCAGTCTTCGAGATGCCCAACACCAATCCAGCCACCACCACTGCGGAAGCGCTGGCGGACAAGGTGAAGCGCGCGACCTCGCGCATGTTCTGCGACTTCGCCTTCTATGTCGGCGCTACCCGGGAGAATGTGGACTACCTGAGCGACCTTGAGCGTCTTCCCGGTGCGGCGGGCGTGAAGGTGTTTGCCGGGTCATCCACGGGCAATCTTCTCGTGGACGACGAGGAGAGCCTGTCGCGGGTGATTTCATCCCTGTCACGCCGGGCGGCATTTCATTCCGAGGACGAGGCCCGGCTTGAAGCCCGCAAGGGCGAGCGAAAGGAAGGAGATCCGTCCAGCCACACTGTCTGGCGCGACGAGCAGGCCGCGCTGATTTCGACTGAGCGGCTCGTCCGGCTCGCCCGCAGGCATGGCAAGCGCATTCACATTCTGCATGTCTCAACCGCTGACGAGATGGTTTACTTGGCAGATCACAAGGACGTGGCCACAGTCGAGGTGACGCCGCAACATCTGACGCTGGAAGCCGGAAGGGCGTATCAGGAGTTGGGCACAAGGGCGCAAATGAATCCGCCACTGCGCTCTTCCGAGCACCAGGCAGGTCTCTGGCATGGACTGAGCCAGGGCGTCGTGGATGTGCTCGGTTCCGATCATGCGCCGCATACGCTGGAAGAAAAGTCGAAGCCCTATCCCGCGTCCCCATCGGGCATGCCGGGGGTGCAAACCCTGGTGCCGATCATGCTGGACCATGTCAATTCTGGCCGGCTGTCTATCGAACGTTTCGTCGATCTCACCAGTCATGGTCCTCAGCGCATTTTCGGCATCTCGCGCAAGGGCCGCATTGCGGTGGGCTACGATGCCGATATCACTGTCGTCGACCTGTCCCTGCGGCGGACCATAGACAGCTCCCTAATGGCGAGCCGCAGCGCCTGGACGCCCTT
>JAYZVT010000359.1:0-3962 GCA_036155355.1 Pseudomonadota bacterium | reverse complement strand
AGTTCAGGCCGCTGCCGGGCACGAATACCATCACAAAAACTGCGATGCCGAGGAACAGCACGGCGATGGCGGCCGTCCAGATGGCGAAGCGCAGATAGACGGCCCGAAGCACGTTGCCGATCAGCTTCTGCGCGGTGGCCGCTGTCGGCCGCTTGTCCACGGGAAGGATGATCCATGTCTCCGTCCTCTTGTAGGGCCGGACCGGCGCGTGCCAGCCCTTCAGTACCAGGATCAGGCAGGTGGCCAGCATGAGCACGCCGCCGACCTTGAAGGAGAGGGCGAAATCGAAGGACAGGCCGAACATGACGCAGAAAACGGCCAGCGCCGCGAAGCCGCAGCCGCGCGTCACCGACAGCATGGCGGCGCCTTCTATGTGCTCAAGCATGAAATGACCGCCTGTCTGACCGGCGCCGCGAGATTGCCCGCTGGAATGGGGCGCAGGCGGATCATGCCGCGCCCGGCCCAACCCGGCAACAGAATCCGCCCAAGCTCCGCCTTTCGTGATTGGGCCGAAGGTATAGCAGGGCAGGACGGACCGGTGCTTGCCTTATCCCGGTCCACAGAGGATAGTCCGCCCCTGTTCGGAACAGACGGGCGTGAATGACTGATGGAACATATCGACCAGCCGCGGCAAGGCCTGACCGGGCGTCTCACCGATGTCATGGGCGCCTTGAAGGAGTTCTTCGTCACAGGCCGCCGCAAGCGGCAGGAGCCTATCGTTGACCAGGAGAGCCTTGCCCGCTTTCTCGACCAGAGGGCGAGCTACGTCGCCCAGATGTCGCTCTACGGCTACCTGCGCACCCGCGCCGGCGTCCGCTACTTCGAGCTGTTCCACAATGACGAATTCATCGTCATGCTCAACGTCGCCAAGTGGCATGTCTGGCTCGATTGCCTCAGCGACCTGGCGGTTTATTCCGGCGGCCTGCTGCACCAGCGCAGCGGCACCTCGCCGCAGAAGGTTGGCAAGGTGGTCGGCGGCGCCGTTTCCGGCATTCTCAAGAAGACCGGCGTGCCCGCCGACTCCGGGAAGAAGTATTCCGCGCATGCCGAGCGTGTGCGCAAGCGCCTCGATAAGGTGAAGTGGGCCAAGGTGACAGACGATGAGGGGCCATTCTCGGAGAGCCCCATGAGCGTCGTCGAATGGGCGCCGATCATCGAGACCCTGAAGGAACTCGATCAGAGCATCGTCATCAATTCGGTGCGTTTCCGCTGGCAGGAGATCCGCCGCGCCCTGCGCGAGCATCTCGATGCGGAAGCGGTGATGCGGTCCAAATAGGGGCCTTCTGATCGGCGGTCCGCCGCCAACTCAATACAGTCCGAACAGCCGGCCGATGGTTTGGGCGACTTCGCCTTCCAGCGGGAAGGACAGCATGCCCATGACTGAATAACCCAGCAGCCACGGCATGATGTAGAAGCGGATCATGTAGAAGAACCACGCCACATAGAGAGGGATCAGCACCGGCACCAGGAAGGACGGCGTGATCGGCGCGAACAGGTGCAGCAGCGGGTTGGTGGCCTTGATGAAGATCTGGTTGAAGAAGAACGTGCTTTCCTCGGGCAGGAAAATGCGCATGGCGAAGCGGCCGATCAGCGTCCACATGATGACGCCGAGGACGTAGTCGAGGATCAGGGCCCAGAGCGGTAGTCCGTCCATTGTCTGCTGTCTCCGTCTGCTGCCGCTTCAATTTGTGCTGCGGAGGATATACCAAAAAAAAGCCGGGGCGAGTCGCCTCGCCCCGGCTTCATATTGTTGCAGGACCCCTAGTGGGTCGAGCTCAGGATGGTATCGCCCCGCGGGATGCGGATCTCGTCCACCATGGCCTGCGTCTCCTTGTCGGGAGCAGGCGTCAGCAGCGTGACCACAACCATCGCGACCAGGCTGGCAGCGGCGCCCACCATGCCGAAGCGCAGGTGATCCATGCCCCACCACGGAGCCATCAGGTTGTTGTACACCATGTAGAGGTACCACGAACCTGCGGCCAGGCCGACGACCATGCCGGCGATGGCGCCGGGACGGTTGGCCCGCTTCCACCACACGCCGAGGACGAGCGGGAAGAAGAGGCCGGACATGGCGAAGCAGAACGCCCACGCCACAGCGCCGAGGATGCCTGTGAGCTTCAGCGACGCCACCAGTGAGCCGAGCACACCGATGACGATCAGAAGCACGCGGGCAACGATCAGCCGCTTCGCGGTCTCCGCCTTCGGGTCGATGATCTTGTAGTACAGATCATGCGACAGCGCGTTGGCGATGGCCAGAAGCAGGCCGTCGGCGGTGGACATGGCGGCAGCCATGCCACCCGCGGCCACGAGGCCGGAGATGGCATAGGGCAGGCCTGCGATTTCCGGAGTCGCCAGCACGACGATGTCGCCGCGCATGAAGAACTCGTTCACCTGCAGGATGCCGTCGCCGTTGCTGTCCTGGATTGCGAGCATTTTCACGTCGCTCCAGTTCTTGACCCAGGCCAGGTTGTTCACGTCGGCGATCGACTTGCCGATGATCGACGTGGCCAGGTTGGGATCCAGAACCTGCAGCTTGGTGAAGGTCGCCAGCGCCGGTGCCGTGAAGTACAGCAGGAAGATGAAGAACAGCGACCAGGCCACCGAGGCGCGCGCGGCGCGTACGGACGGCGTGGTGAAGTACCTCATCAGGATGTGCGGCAGAGATGCCGTGCCGATCATCATACAGGCAACCAGCGTGACGAACCGCCAGGCCGGGATGGCCCCGTCGGCAGCGCCGGAATGCGAGTTGACGAGGGCCGACATGCCGCTGAAGCCGCTGGCCAGTTTCTCCGGCTTCAGCTTGCCGACCTGGTGCAGCGTCTCCAGTTCCTGCAGACGCGACACAGCATCGCCATAGACGAACTGCGGCACGACGCCGAAACCCTGCTTGTTGGACATCCAGAACACCGGAACCAGGTAGGCGATGATCAGCACGATGTACTGAGCCACCTGCGTCCAGGTCACCGCGCGCATGCCGCCGAGCATCGAGCACAGCAGAATGCCGAGGAGGCCGAACCAGATACCCACTTCGAACGGAATATGCAGCGCGCGCGCCGCGACAGTTCCCGTGGCGTTGATCTGCGCCGTCACATAGGTGAAGGACGCGACCACGAGCACGATAACCGCGCAGAAGCGGGCGATGTTTCCGCCGTAACGGGTGCCGATGAAGTCAGGCACGGTATAGCAGCCGAACTTGCGCAGGTAGGGCGCCATAAGCACCGCCACCAGCACGTAGCCGCCGGTCCAGCCGACCACGAAGGCCAGGTAGCCGTGACCGCCCATGTAGATGCCGCCGGCCATGGCCACGAACGAGGCGCCGGACATCCAGTCCGCCGCGGTCGCCATGCCATTGAAGACCGTGGGCACCTGACGGCCGGCGACGTAGTAGGCGTCGACCTGCATGGTGCGGGAAAGCCACCCGATCAGGGCGTAGATGAAGACGGTAAACGCGACGAACAGGATGCCGATGGTGTCTGCCTTGACGCCCATCTGCTCCAGGATCGCCATCAGAATGATGAAGACCAGGAAACCGCCCGTATACAGTCCGTAAATTTTCGGCAGGTTCTGAATGAACCCACCTTCCATTCGGAGCATGCTCATTGTCTTTCCCCCTTAGTCGTCTTCGGCGAAGCCGAATTCGCGGTCGATTGCGTCCTGCTGCTTCACGAAGATGAACAGCTGGACAACGAAAACAATGAGAGACCCCTGCGCGGCCATGTAATAGCCGAGCGGGAAGCCGAGGAACTTGACCGAATTGAGCTCTGGAGCAAACCAGTGGACCACATACGAAAAGATGAACCAGATGATCATGTGAGTGATCATCAAAGTCCGTGTTTTCGCCCAGTGAGCCTCGCGCTGTTGTTCGGTACCGGTTCTGGCTTGGGCTTTGCTTGCTGCCATGTTTAAGACTCCGGTTGTTTCGCCATTGCGCTGCCCACCGTTACACCGGGTAACAGGAAGAG